>JBBRLR010000015.1:0-69435 GCA_038231255.1 Thermomicrobiales bacterium
ACCGACTCAAGCTGGTGAAGCGGGCGATGTATGGGCGGGGCAAGTTCGACCTGCTGCGGCAGCGGTTGCTGCATGCGGCCTAATCGTCGTCATCGAGAGTGCGGGAGAACCATGATGTTGCACATATACCGTCAGTGAGGGCTGTCAAACGGCGCACAGCCTCGCTTCATCCCACCTCAAGCGCGAACAGGGGTGGCTGTGCGACCGGCTCCCGCCGCGCCGCGCGGGGCGCGTAGTCCGGTCGACGCATCACCTTCAGCCATTCATCATCATTCAATTCCCACAGCGATAACTGCGGCGACCGATACGGCGTCTCGAAGAGCTGCGGCGACTCGACTGCGCGCAGATGCGCCTTGTCCGGTTGGTAGCGCACCCGATATTGCGCCAGCGGCTCATCCGCGTACTCCAAGGTCAGCGTCTCGCCGTACAACCAGACCGCTGCGCGCTCCCGCGCCAACCCCCGTTCGCCATATCTGCCCAGAGGGCGCCCGGCCAATGCCGGAATCGCACATAGCCGAGCCGGTCGAGCTTCCTGCCGAAACGGGTCCGGTAGAAGAGGCGATGGAGGTCTTCCGGCGTCACCAGTCGGCCGTTGTACCAACCGAGGACATCACGCGGACTGCGGCGATCATCGTCGCGGTCCTGATGCGCCCAATGGACCTGATAGTTGAGATCGACGACCCATTGATCGTGCACCGCCAGCAGTTCGGCCCAACTCGTCGCCTTGGCGAAATGCCAGTCCGCCATCCGGCGCTGGATCTTGAAGGTCGTCTCGATATAATTCTGCCAGGGCTTGCCCCGCTCGATCTCGCGCTTCTCGATGCCGAGCGCGGCGTAAATCGCTTTCGACTGCTTGGCGGTGACGAAGACCGCGCCGCTATCGCTGACGAGGGTTTCCGGCACGCCATGTTGCCGGATCGCGGCGTAGAGGATCATGAGATAGGAGGAGAGATCCTGCGCCGGGAAGATGCCGCTGGCGAGGATCGCGCGGCTGTAGTTCTCTAAAATAGAGACGCAATAGACCTTCATGCCGATGTTCGCCATGTCGAGATGGCGAATGTCCACGCTCCAATACTGGTGCCGACGGGTCGCCGCGAAGGGCTGCGGCGTCTTCGTGTGCGGGGCACGCGCCGGTTTGGCGAGCCCATACAGTTTGCGATTGCGCGCCATGATCCGCCCGCAAGTGCGTGGGCTCAACTCGATCCCCTGCTGCTTGAGTGCCGCGTGCATCCGCCAGGCGCCGAGTTCGGGATTCTCTTGTAAGCGCTTGATCGCGGCGATTGCTGGCAGACCGACCGTGCGCACCCCGTCGGTGCGCGCATGGCTCTTGTCGGTCATCCCCCGCAACCCTTCGGCGATCCAGCGCTTCAGGGTGTCATGGACGGTGTGCCGCGTGACCTGCAGATAGGCGGCGATGCTCGTCACCGTCCAGCCCTCGCCGTGCAGCGTGAGCACCGCGTGCCGCTGCGCAGCGGAGTCAGCGACCTGATGGTAGGGCGGAAACCGGCGCCCGACGAGGATGGGCAGCGGGTCCTCGGCGAGGATGCGCCGCACGGTGTTGTGGCTCGGACGCCGTCCGAACTGGACACCACAGATCGTCGCGATCTCATGGTCGTTGAAGGCGGGATGCTCGGCCTTGAGTATGAGGATGGCCCGCTGGATTTCCTCGGGCAGGATGCGATGGCGCTCCACTTTCGGCGGACCGAACAGGCTGGCCATCCCCTCGCGCTCGAAGCGCGCCGCCTGCCGGTAGAGCGTGCGTTGGGGAGCGCCGGTCAGACGGGCGCGTTCCGCCGGGGAATGGCCGAAGAGGACGACAGGACGGATCAGTTCGTAGGTACGCTGCTCGGGGAAGCGGACGAGCAGGTCGAGTTGCTGCCAGTCGTCGGTCTGCTCGCTGCGCTGCCGCTGCCCCATCGTCGTCCACCCTCCGCTCAGGGATGGCGAAGCGGGCCAACAGACCCCGCAGATCAGTCATCCCAACGTTATGTCGAGTGGCGGAGTATAGGGGCTTGCCTGGCTGATTGACAATATCCGTGCAGTCTCATGTGGCTTAGTTCACAGAGCAGCGCCATCGCGTCGGCGAATGGCACGAATACGATTGTCGTCGGCGCACCCTCGGAGTCGGTCAGCGGGCAGAGCGAGCAAGGGGCGGTCTACGTCTTCACCGGCAGTGGCAGCACGTACCTACAGCGCGCGCGATTGACCGCCACCGACGGGGCATCCCAGAACAAATTCGGCCAATCGGTCGCCGTTACGATCAGTGGCGGGACGACGACCGTCGTCGTCGGCACATTCAACGTCGGGAAGGCATACGTCTACACGAGCAGCAATGGCGGAGGCTACAGCGAGCAGGCCCGGCTCGTCTCGCCCGACCCGACAAACGGCGATAACTTTGGCGTCAGCGTCGCCACCGCGACGAATAGCGGGGCGACGATTATCGCGGTCGGCGCGCCAGGTCACAATGTTGGCACGGGATTCGGGCGAGGTTCGGTCTACCTGTTCGCTGGCAGTGGGGCATCGTATCCGCAACAGACCGAGTTGACCGATTCAAGCGGCCGCGCCGGCGAAAACTTCGGTGCGGGCGTCGCGCTCGTCAGCAACGGCGGCACGAACACGCTGGCGGTCGGTGTCGCCGCGAAATCGGTCTCCTCGAGTGGCTTCCTTCAAGGGGCGGTCACGCTCTTCACGGGGAGCGGCACGAGTTACAACTCCGTTGATCTCTCCCCCTCGACGAATGGTCTGTCCAATAATTATGTCGGTTACGCGATCGCGGTTGGGGTGCTCAATGGGATCACCACCGTCGCCGCCGGCGCTTCCCCGGGCATGGACTCGGGCCAAGGTGCGGTCTATGTCTTTGCCGGCTCCGGCACGTCGTACACGATGACGACGCTCACCGATGCGAAGGGCGCGGCGCTTGACCAATTCGGTCGGTCGGTCGCGGTCGGCTACAGTTACAGCCAAACGCTCGTCGCGGTCGGCGCGGCGGGGAAGAACGGCAATACCGGGAATCCGTCGGACGGCGTGCTAGTCTTCACGCAGACTGGCGCCTCCTACTCCCAATCGTCGTTGCCCGAATTGAATGGCGCCGCAGGAGATCATTACGGGTCGAGCGTGGCGATGCAGGCGGTGTCGAACGGCGATCCGGTCGTTGTTGGCGGGGCCTTCGGTAATTTGGGTGGGGCCGCTCAGACTGGGACGGCGACGGTTTCGTCGTGGAGCGCGCAGGCATCCGTGCGGGCAACCTTCGGTGACGGCTCGCAGATGCTCGTTAGCCCTGCTGCCAGCCCCTACTCCGGCACCCCTTTCCACCTCGCCGCCAGCGTCGTGGACGGTAACGGCAATGCGATTCCACCGACCGGTGTCACCTTCATCGTCACCCCGAACGGCAGCACGGGCGGCCTTTTCACCGCTAGTGATCCCACCAGCACGACGCTCCACGTCACGACGCGCGACGGCAGCAGCGGCACAACCGCCGGTCAGACCGACACAATCAACCTCTACCCCTCCAGCGCCGCCGGGTCGTTTACCGTCACTGCGGCGGCGGACGGCACCGCGCTCAGCGCGACCTACGCGCTCACCATCATCGCCACGGTGCCCACGCCGACGATTAATGCGGTGCGCCCGGCGCAGACGACCGGCGCGGTGGCACAGAACGCCGTGCCCAACGCGACTACATCGCTGCCACCTGGGTTCAGCCCCCCGCTGGTGGAAATTGACTCAACGAAGACGTACAAGGTCCACATCAACGGCTCGGGGTTCGTCAAGGAAACCTACACCCCAACCGATCCGAACGATCTACACGGGCATCTCGTGACGCACTACGAAGTCGGGCTCGGTACCCCTTTCCTGTTGAAAACGGAGTACGTCAGCTCGACCGAGGTGATCGTGTATGTGAGCGGCCCCCAGGGCATGTTCATGGGCCTGACCAGTGACGCGAACGCGGACATCCAAGTCGAGAACCCGTCGAGTAGCCCGGGTGCGAACGATGGCGGAATCTCCGCTCCCAAGTTCCTTGGCCTCGTCATGCCCCGCCCTGCCCAGGCGGGCAGCACACTCACATGCAGCGGCTCGCTGAATATTCTCGCCTCGTCGAGCAACCTGTTCGTACCGCCACTTTGCCAGGTCGTGGACGAGACGGGACATCCCGCCCCCAACACCAGCACCGGCGTTGCGGCCGGTGTTGTGGGGAGCAAAGGCGCCGAAATTATCGCCCAGGGCGGCGGCAATATCATCGCTCAAGGTGGCGGCAACATCATTGCCCAGGGCGGCGGCAACATCATCGCCCAAGGGGGCGGCAACCTGATCACCAATGACGGTGGATCCCTCGTCAGCAATGCCGGCGGCACTATCACCCAGAATAGCGCGCCGAAACCCGCGTCGCAGCCGTCACCCGCGCAAGCCCCGGTGGGGCGCGCCGGGCAGAGCAGCGTGCAGCCCCGCACCGCCTCCTCGGTGAACGGCGATTATATCGCCAGCACCGATGCCCACTCCATCATCATGGCTCCCCCCGTCCTTTCCAACGGCATCCCCGGCACCTTCACCCGTACCCTTGCCGTGGACGGCATCGCCACCCCGGTCACCTACACCATCACCAACCTTAACCCCCACGACGGCCACCCCGCCACGATCACCGCCCTTTCCCGCACCGCCGCCTCGACCGGCGATCCCGCCTTCATCCTCACTGTCACCGGCACCGGGTTTATTACCACCAACGGCGGCTCCGTCCTCTCCTACGGCGGCGTCCAGCTCGTCACCACCGTCGACTCCGCCACCCAACTCCACGCCACCATCCCCGCTAACCTGCTCCTTTACCCCGGCGCCCTCGATGTGCTCGTCATCAACCCCGACCCCAACGGCGGCGCATCGCTCCCCGCCACGTTCACCGTCACCCACGCCACCACGATGACTCTCGCCCAGCTCTCGCCCAGCAGCATCGCGCCCAACAGCCCGTCGTTCACGCTGACGGTGACGGGCACGAACTTCGTCAACGGCGCGACGGTGAAATGGAACGGCACGGCGTTGGCGACCACCTTCGTTTCGGCGACCTCGCTGACCGCGACCGTCCCCGCAGACCTCATTGCGCGGTCGGGGACGGCGCAGGTGACGGTGGCCGACCCGCTGGGCGGCGCGACGGGCGGGCTAACGTTCACGGTATTGACACCGAACGCGCTGCCGCCGCCGCGACCGGGAGTACCACCGGTACCGGGGGTGAACCCACTGCCAGCGGGGCGGTCGCCTGCGCCCCCATCGGGCGGCCCGCCGCCCCTCCCGCTGCCGCCCAGTCGCTAGCGGCTGATGAGAGCGGGAGCGCCATCCGGGCGAGGTTTTTCCAGAAGACCCCTCGACCTGGGTGGCGCCCCCACTCTCTTCACCCCCGGCCCCTATCGTACGGAGCCATCGCCCTAAGACCACGAAAACGCCCCATGCATTTTCATTGCTCCCCCTCTCCATCGCACTGGCTCCGTACGAGAGGGGGCTGGGGGTGAGGTTCGTTACCGATGGTACGCCTGCCCCGTCTCGCGCTCGTATGCCGCCGCGTTCTCGTCGTTCGGCGGGTAGTAGTCATGGACGGAACCGCCCGCCTCGACCTTGCCGCGAATCCAGATTTCCTGCCGCTCCTTCGCCGGGCCGTGCGCCGCGACATGCTCCGCCAGGTCGAGCGGCATCGCCAGCACGCCCTCGTCGTCGGCGAGGATGATGTCGCCGGGGATCAGGTAGACGCCCGCCATGTTGCACGGCACGTCGTAGTCCACCGCCACCACATCCCGCCCGCTCGCCGACGGGTGCGCGTGCCCGGCGAAGACCGGCAAACCGACGCCCTTCAAATATGGCGTGTCGCGCACCGCGCCGTTGATCACCGCCGCCAGCGTGCCGCGATACTTGAGGCGCGTCGCGAGGATGTCGCCGATGATCCCCGCCGTCGGCACGCCGAGCGCGTCTACGCAGAAGACATCGCCCGGCTCGATGGACTCGATCAGGGCGATCTCGGCGGAGGTGCGCCGCTTCGCCGGGTCGTGCGGCCCTTCGACGCCCCGCCGCATCAGGTAGCGGCAGGTCCGCGCCCGCCCAACCAGCCGTTTGCCCAAACCCAGCGATTCGAGCGGCAGCAGCCCCTGCATATACGTATTGCGCCACCCTTGCTGCACGAGCAGTTGGCAGGCGGACGCCGTGCTCACCGATGCGAGATCGTCGCGAATCGCGTCGAGACGCGCCGACTCTTCGTTGCCCCAAACCAACCCAGCCATCGCGGAATCTCCTCCCATTCGGACTGCCCAACCAACGACGCTGCCGATTGTAGCGCACCACCCGCGAGAACATACGTCCGCGCAACTCCACTCACTGCATAGCGTTTTCGCTTGACAAAACAGGATGCGAATGGTAGCGTAACCATACTTTCTGGTAAGGAAAAACGTTGTCGCTCGTTCTGCCTTTTGGGACTTTTGCGCAAGCCTTCAGTCCTCGCAACATCACAAGTGTCGTCGCGTGGTTGCGCGCATTGCTCAGGACGAGCGCATGTTGACCCACAAGGAGTATCGGGCATGTCGAGTATCGGTATGAGAAGGAGCGGGTAATGGCGAGTCACACACTACAGGACTCCAACCTGACACGGCGCGGTTTCCTCGGTGGCATTGCGGCGAGCGCGGCGACGGCCATCCTCGCCGCGTGCGGTGGCAGCACGGCGACCGATACGCCGAAACCCGCCGCTACAACGGGAGCGGCACCAACCACTGCTTCTGCGGCAGCAACCGCAGCACCAGCAGTCGCGACGAAACCGGCGGGCAGCGCGGCAGCGGCGGGCACGACCGCCCCGAGCGGCAGCGCGGCGGCGGGTGGCACGACAACCGCTGCCTCGACCGGCTCGGTAAACGCTATCGCGCCACCTGCGTCGGGCGCGTTCAAGGGGCAGACGATCTCAGCGCTCGCCCGTCAGGAGTACTTCAAGGGCACCGAACAGGTGATTGACCAGGCGGTGGCAGACTTCGGCAAGCTGACCGGTGCGACGATTGACTACAACCATCAGAACGTCGACACAGGCGAGACTGTCACCAAGCAGGACGCGGCAGTCAAGTCCGGTAATGCGCCCGTGCTGTTCTACGGCGCCGGATATGCCCCGCAGTGGTACCAGTTCGGCGATCTCCTCGACGTGACTGATGTCGTCAACCAACTCCAGGACGCCTACGGCCCCGCCGAGGACGCCTTTAAGACCGAGCTCGTCATTGACAACAAATGGTACGGCATCCCCTACTCCACGCAGGTGACCGGCACCTTCGCACGCAAGGACTGGCTCGCGGAAAAAGGGATCAAGCCGGAGGAGATCAAGACTTTCGAGAACATGCGCGACATCGCCCTTGCCATCACCGATCCGGCCAAGAACCGCTACGGCTGGGGCATGACCACCAACCGCAGCGGCGATGGCAATTTTCAGGTGGAGAGCATCCTTTGGGCGTACGGCGGCGCAATCAACAGCAACGACGGGCAGAAGGTGACCTTCAACTCGCCCGAGACGATCGCGGCGATCACCTTCCTCGCCGACATTCACACCAACCCGAAGTACAAGAACATGCTGCCGCCCGGCGTCGAGGGGTGGACGGACCCGTCGAACAACGAGGCGTGGCTGGCGGGGACGCTCGGCATCACCCAGAACGGCTACACGCTCTACGCGCAGTCCAAGGCGCAGAGTAACCCGGTCTACGACAAGACCGTAGTTCTGGCCGGTGTGACCGGCCCGGGCACGGATCAGATCATCACGGTGCCGGGCTACTTCTACTTCACGCTCTTCAAGAACGGAAAGAACCCGGAGGTAGCGAAGGAGATGGTGAAGTACCTGATCGCCCCCAGCTCATTTACGAATGTCTCCAAGCCGTCCAACGGCCTGAATATGCCGGCGTACAAGAAGGTGTGGGATGCCGATCCCTTCTACACGAACGGCGATCCTTCCTTCCCGGCGCTGCGCCAGCTGATCGAGGCGAAATTGCCAATCAAAAGCAAGACGGGCTTCGCCTTCCCGCAGATTATCAGCCCAGGGTATAGCGCGGTGAAAAGTCAGTATGTCCTCTCCGACATGATGGGCGACATTATCCAAAAGGGCACGAAGGTACCGGACGCGGTGAAGGCGGCGCACGACCGGATGGTGCAACTCTTCGAGCAACTCGGCATCAAACAGTAACGGCGAGTAACGCATGACGAGAAGAGTGCCGGAAGAAATTTCCGGCACTCTTTTGCGTACGCACAATCAGGAGCCCGTCTCTGTTTCCGCTTGACAATATGGTTCATTGGGTGTACGTTCCTTGCGATTTCCGCGTGCGCTCGGCAACGGCACAGAAGTATGTGTCGCGTTCCACTTGTTCCGAGTGCGCGTCAGTGTGGGATGGGCGAAGCCTTGTATCGCCCACGAGACGTGGATAGTGAGGGAAGAAAACGATGGACGACGGGCACTCGCGGTTTTCTCGGCTTTCGCGGCGCGGTTTCCTCGGTGGCATCGCGGCGAGCGCAGCGGCGGCGATCCTCGCGGCCTGCGGCGGCAGCACGGCGACCGATACGCCGAAGCCTGCTGGCACAACCGGCGCGGCGACGACCGCCGGTGGGGCAGCGACTACTGCCCCCGCTGTGGCGACCGCACCAGCAGGTAGCGCGGCAGCGGCGACTCGCCCCGCCGGCAGTGCAGTAACCGGCGCAGCGGGCACCAGCGCACCGACCGTCGGTACCGCCGCCGCCAGCGGGTCGGCAGTGGCGGGCGGCACGACAACCGTCGCTGGGACGATCCCGCCGCCCGCCGCCGACAAGTTCAAGGGCCAGACGCTCAACATGATCTCCCGCAACGAGTACTTCAAGTCCTCGGAGCAGGCATTGGACGCCTCGCTGCAAGACTGGGCAAAACAACTCGGCATCAAGGTCAACAACGACCGCATCAATGTTGACAACGGCGACTTCGCTACCAAGGTGGACGCCGCGGTGAAGGTGGGCAACCCGCCCGACCTCGTCTACGTGGACCGCTTCCTTTCCCAGTTCGTCCAACTCGGCGACCTGACGGACATGGGCGATGTCGTCGCGCAAGCGGAAAAAACCTATGGCCCAATCGAGGACGGCAGCAAGATCAACCTCCAGATTGACGGCAAGTGGTGGTGCCTCCCCTACTTCGCAAACGCCAGCGGCTGGTTCCTGCGCAAAGACTGGCTCGCCGAGAAGAACATCAAACCGACCGACATCAAGACGTTCGAGCAGTTGCGCGATGCCGCCCTCGCCATCACCGATCCAGCCAAGAACCGCTTCGGCTGGGGCATGACGACGAACACCGGCGGCGACGGCACCGCGACGGTCACGTCCGTCGTCTATGCGTACGGCGGCGCGGTGATCAGCAATGACGGCAAGAAAGTCGTTTTCAACTCCCCGGAAACGGTGGCGGCCGTCACATTCCTCGCGGACATCTACACGAACGCCAAGTACAAGAATATGCTGCCCCCCGGCGTCAACGGCTGGACCGATCCCTCGAACAACGAGGCGTGGCTGGCCGGCACCGTTGGCATCACGCAGAATGCCTACACGCTCTACGCCAAATCGTTCGCCGACAAGAACCCCGTTTTCGACCAGACCGCAATCGCACCCGGATTCGTCGGCCCTGCCACCGAGCAGGTGATTGCCACGCCGGGTTCGGGCTATCTCGCCGTCCCGAAGGGCGCGAAGAACGCCGAACTGGCGAAAGCGACGGCGCTCTACCTCGCCGGTGGCCCCGCCTTCCTCAATCTCGCCAAGCCGTCGCTCGGCCTGATTATGCCGACCTACAAGAATCTCTGGAATGCCGACCCCTTCTACAATACCGGCGACTCATCCTTCCCCGCACTGCGGCAAATCATCCAGGGGAAATTGCCGATCACGACGAAGACCGGCTACGCCTTCCCGCAGTCGCCCAGCCCGATCTATGCGCAGGGCGTTGATGGGCAGCATATCCTCAACGACATGATGGGCAGCATCATCCAGAAGGGGACCAAGCCCGCCGACGCGGTCAAGACCGCCCACGATCAACTCGTCGCGGCGGCGGTCCAACTCGGCCTGCCCCAGTAACCGATCACCGACAGACAAAAAGAGGGGCGGCCCGCGCGGGTCGCCCCTCTTTCATTTTCCAGATCGGGTTGTAGGGGCGTTTACCTACAGCGAATCGCCCTCGCTGTTATTGCGGGAGTCCGAGCTGGTTGAATGCCGCCACGATGCGGTCGCTCGCCTGCTTCACCGCGTCGGCGGGCTTGACGCCTTTTTGGATCACTTGGCCCATCATGTCGGTGAGGATGTAGCTGTTGTACGCCTGTTGCCACGCGGGGCTGGGCGTCTGCGGGAAGTGCAGGCCCGTCTTCGTCGCGATCGGGAGCGGCTGCTCGACGACGGCGCGCGAAGCGGTGAAGACGGGATCGCCGTTCAGATAGTACGGGTCCGACTCCCAGACCTTCTTGTACGCGGGCAGGATAAGGCCGTTCGCGGGCTTCACCATGTTGACGAGCGCCGGCCCGCCGACGAGATACTTGGCGAGCGCTTTCGCCAGATCCGGGCTTTTCGCGCCCTTGAAGATCACGAAATAGGAGTAGTTCCCGAAGGAGAGCGGACGGTCAGCCGAGGTGCCGATGACGCCGGGGAAGACGACCGTGTTGTCGTACACCGGGTTCTTGGTCGCCTTGGATTGTGCGTATAGCGAGAACTGGTTGGTCGTGATGCCGATCACGCCCGCCAGCCACGCCTCGTTGTTGCCGGTGTCATTCCAACTCTGCACGCCGGGCGGGAGCATGTTCTTGTACTTCGGGTTCGTGTAGATGTCCCCGAGGAAGGTGACAGCCGCCACCGTCTCCGGCGAATTGAAGATCGCCTTCTTGCCGTCGTCGCTCGCGCCCGCGCCGCCGTAGGCGTTGATGACACTCTGGATCAGGCCGTTGCCGTCGCCGCTCTGGTTGACCGTCATGCCCCAGCCGTAGCGGTTTTTGGACGGATCGGAAATCTCCAGCGCGACATCGCGCAGGTTCTCGTAGGTTTTGACGTCCGCGATCTTGATGTTCTTTTCCGCGAGCCAGTCCTTGCGCGCGAAGTAGCCAGCCCCCTGCGTGGAGTACGGTATGCCGTAATACTTGCCACCGACGGAGGCGTTGATGCGCACATTGTCTTCTGGCGCGCCGTACGCGTCCGCGATCTGGCCGACCACATCGGAGACATCCACGATGTCTCCGAGTTGGTACAACTCCGGCACGAAGCGGTCGAAATAGGCCATATCGGGGCCGTTGCCCGCCTTGACCGCCGCGTCCATCTTCTGGACAACCTGGCCGGTGTCCTCATTGATGCGGTTATTCTCGATCTTCGCGCCGGTCAGTTGGGCGAATTTCTGCACCTCCCCATCGAAGGCGCCCTCGACTTCCTTGAAATACTCCTGCCGGGCGATCACCTGCAACGATTGGCCCTTGAACTGCGTCGCTGATGGTGTGGGAATCAGGGTGAACCCGCCGGACGACGCGGCGGACGCTGTGCCGCCGGCTACCGTGCCGCTCGTCGCGCTGCCAGCGACCGTCGTGCTGCTGGCGGCGGTCCCACTCGTGGACGCGGTCGTGGCCGCAGTGCTCGCCGCCGTGCTCGAAACCGCCGATCCGGTCGTCGCCGGGCGCGTCGCGACGGCTGCGCCGGTCGTCCCGCTCGCCGTGGTCGCCGACGTGGCGGGCGCGCTGGTCGCCGTCGAACTCGAGCCGCCGCACGCGGCGAGGATCGCCGCCCCCGCGCTCGCCGCGATGCCGCCGAGGAATCCCCGCCGCGACAGGCGCGACGATCGCCAACTGTTACCACTGACCATCTGTTGCTCCTCGCGATCATTCCATGACACAACCGCGCCTCTGCCGAGGCGGCGCCACACGACGGGCACGCCTTTCTCTGCATAAATAATAGCACTCCGGTGAGGAGACGCCCATCTCGATCAACCGCCCCCGGTGCGATTCTTGCCCCGAACGCCGACGCCTTGCAATTTCGGAATATCCGCCACATCTCTTGCGCGGGAACTGTGCTATACTCACAAAAGCACCCTATTTGAGATGGGACCGAACGTAGCCGGTTGGCGCGGATTCCCCGCCCATACGCAACGAAGCAGGGAAAAAATGGCACAGACGACGCGACAGCAATCACTTGCCGCCCCCGTTACCGCGCCGCGCACAACCTCATGGGTGCGCAGAGCCTTCGGCCCGGACTGGGCCGTCGCACTGCCGTTTATCTTACCGCTTATCCTTTTGCTCGCCGGGCTGATCGCGGTTCCCTTCTTCGACGCGATCCGCCTCAGCTTCACGACGCGGCAACTGACGAACGCGACGCACTATGTCGGGCTGCAAAACTACAAAGACCTGCTCAACGACAAGTTTTTCAAGGACGCGGTCAAGAATACGGTCATCTTCACCACCTATTCGGAAATCTTCAAGGTTGCCGCCGGGTTGATCGCCGCGATGCTGCTGCACAACCTGAGGCGCGGCCGTTCTATCCTCACCGGCCTTGTGCTGTTGCCGTGGATCGTCCCGACGGTCGTGACGGCGCTGGCGTGGCGTTCGATCTTCGATCCGATCTTCGGTGGCCTGAACAAGGCGCTCATCTACTCGCACCTCGGCAACGTCCTGATCAGCCTGCATCTCGTGGATCGCATCCCCGCCTCGTGGCTCGGGCAGCAGGACCTCGCGATGCCGTCCGTGATCCTCGTCAATGTCTGGAAGGGCATCCCGTTCTTCACGCTCAACCTGCTCGCCGGCCTGAAGGCGATTGACAGCGATCTCTACGAGGCCGCCTCCGTGGACGGCGCGAGTTCGTGGAAGAAATTCACCAATGTCACCCTGCCGGGCCTGCGCTACGTCCTGCTCGTCACAACGTTGCTTTCCACGATCTGGACGTTCAACTCGTTCGATGTGATCTATCTGCTTACCGGTGGCGGGCCGGGCGGCTCGACGCGACCGTTCGTCGTCTTCGCCTACGAGAAAGCAATCCAGGGTTTGCAGTTTGGCCCCGGTGCGGCGGTCGCGCTGATGATGGTGCCGATCCTTGCCGTCTTCATCTTCTTCCTCGCCCGCTACATGCGCCGCTCCGATCAGCAGGTGCAGGAGACCGCGCTCGACCGATTTACTGAGCGCTACGGCAAGATACTCCTGTACGTCGGTATCGTGCTCTTCGCGGTCATGCTGTACGCGATGAACAGCGGCATGTTCATCCGCGCATTCCTGATGGTCGCTATCCTCCTCGGACTTGGGTTGGGTTTCGGCTATCTGAGCGCGTACCTGTCCGACCTCGGTGAGGCGCGCAATCGGGCCAGCGGCAAAGTGCGCACGAAGACGATGAAGGAGCGCCCGAATGTTCTCGGTCGGTTGCCGGCGTGGATCGCCCTCGCGCTCGTCCTTTTCTTCGTCCTCGCGCCCTTCTACTGGATGATCATCACCGCCTTCAAGTCCGAGTTGCAGGTGACATCGCAGCAGGGCAATGTCTTCTGGCCGCATCCGTGGACCTTCGCCCAGTTCCAGAAACTGACGAGCGAGCATCCGTTCTGGACGTGGTTCCGCAACTCCGCGATTGTCGCGGTCTGCGCGACGGTCGTTTCGGTGACCTTCGCGGCCCTGGCCGGGTATGCGCTCGCGCGGCTCCGCTTCCGCGGCGCGCAAGGGCTGACCGGCATCGTGTTGCTCACCTATCTCGTGCCGAGCGCTTTGCTCTTCATCCCGCTCTACCAGATTCTCAGCCGGTTGCACCTCATCAACACGCTTGGTTCGCTGATTATCACCTATCCGACCTTCGCGCTCCCCTTCGCGACGTGGCTCCTGATGGGCTACTTCCGCGGCATCCCGGAAGAACTGGAGAACGCCGCGATGATTGACGGCGCGACCCGCTTCCAGGCATTCCGGCGCATCACGCTCCCGCTCGCGACGCCCGCACTGCTCGCGGTGGCGCTCTTCACTTTCACAAACTCGTTCAACGAGTTTCTGCTCGCTTTCGTCTTCATCACGAAGCAGAGTCTACAAACCCTGCCGGTCGGCCTCCAGTCCATGATCTTCGGCGACATCTACCCCTACGGGCAGTTGATGGCGGGTGCGCTCCTGATGGCGATCCCGGTTGTCGTCATCTACTCCTACGGGCAGAAGTTCCTCGTCGAGGGCCTGACGGCAGGCAGCGTCAAGGGATAAACGGTTTCACACAGCGCGCAAAGCGCGGCAAACGGGGGCGGACGGTAGCGTTCGCCCCCGTTTTGCGCGATAGTGCGGGAAACTTCACCCCGGCCCCCTCTCCTTTGCCCCAGGCAATGGAGAGGAGGAGGAAGAGGGGGAGACGTAAAGACGTAGGGGCGCATCGCATGCGCCCTCCGGTTCCCCTTCCCGTTTCGGGAGGAGGTCAGGGGGTTAGGACAATCATGGCGACCACAACGGCGACGCTCGGTGTCGGGATTATCGGGACGGGGCGCGTCTCCGCCGCACACGCGAAGGCGGTCAAGGAAACCGAGGCGACACGGCTCGTCGCGGCGGCGGACGTGGATCAGGGGCGCGTCGAGAAGTTCTCCAGGGAGAACGATTGCACGCCCTACACCGATTACGCCGAACTGCTGAAGCGGGACGATATTGATTTCGTAATCGTCGCGCTGCCGCACTGGCTCCATTACGGCGCGACGGTCGCGGCGGCGGCGGCGAAGAAGCACATCTTCATCGAGAAGCCGATGGCGATGACGCTCGACGAGTGCGACCGAATGACCGAGGCGGCGGATCAGAACGGCGTCACCATCATGGTCGGCCACTCGGAGCATTACCAGGCCCCGAACATCACCGCGCGGCGCATTTTGCACAGCGGCCAACTGGGCGATATCGTCTTCGGCAATGATGTCTGGTACAAGCCGTTCAGCCTCAGCATACGCCCGCCGTGGTTCCTCGACCGCGCGCAGGGCGGCGGCATGTGGCAGATGAATGGCGCGCACATGCTGGATCGCATCACCTGGCTGGTGGACAGCAAGGTCGTCGCGGTCAAGGCGTGGATCGGCAACCCGATGGTGAAGCAGCAGGCGGACGATTCCTGCGTCGTGATGCTCGATTTCGCCAGCGGCGTCCATGCCGTCTTCACGCACACCGGTTATGCCAAGGAGAAAGGCAACGAGTGGAGCGAGGGCGAGTACCTGTTGAGTGAGGGGATGCTCCGCGTTAACTCGCGCATGAATGCGGGCGTTTGGACGGCGACGGACGGCAACTACACCGCCGTCCCGCTCGACACGATCCCGACGGGCACGGGCTTCACGGGCGAGATCACTGACTTCGCCAACAGCATCCTCACTGGTGCGCCCTCGCCCATTGGCCCGGACTACGCCCGGCACATCATGGATGTCATCCTCGCTGCCGAGAAATCGAGCGAGACGGGACGCGAGGTGGTGATCGGGTAGGGAAACCTCACCCCCACTGCCCAGAGGTCACCCGCTTTCCAATTGCGATGGAGACGGGGAGGGTATGGAAGACGGCATAACGTAGGGGCGCATAGCGATGCGCCCTCCGGTTTCCCCTCCCTTTGAGGGAGGGGGCTAGGGGTTAGGGAAACCGATGAAGATCAGCCAGATGCAGGTGACAACGGTCGCAGCGCCGGACCCGCCATTGCGCAACTCGTGGGGCGTGCATGAGCCGTACTTCGTTCGCGTCATCCTTAAACTGACGACAGACGACGGGCTTGTCGGCTGGGGCGAGGTCGGCGGCGGGGCGGCGATGGCGCGGCAGATCGAGGCGGCGCGACCGCATATCCTCGGCCAAAACCCGTACAATCTCGAACCGATGCGCTTTCTGCTTCGGGGTAATGCACAGGCATTCTCGGCGATCGAGGTTGCCTGCCTCGACATTATCGGCAAGGCGACGGGACAGCGACTCGTGGACCTGCTCGGCGGTCAGGTGCGCGCGACGGTGCCGTACGCGTCATACCTTTTTTATAAGTATGCCGACCAGGAGCACGACGACCCGTGGGGCGAGGTGATGACGCCTGAGGCGATGGTCCATGAGGCGGAGATGTTCCACGAGAAGTGGGGCTTCACGACGCACAAAGTGAAGGGCGGCGTTCTGCCGCCCGACGAGGAAGTGCGCACGATGCTCCTACTGCGCGAGCGCTTCCCGACCCACCAACTGCGTATTGATCCGAACGCGATCTGGTCCGTCGAGACGAGCATCCGCGTCGCGTACAAACTGAAGGAGATAGACCTCGAATATCTGGAGGACCCGACCGCCGACAACATCGGTATGGCCGCCGTTTCCCGCACGACGCACATCCCGCTTTCGACGAATATGTGCGTTACCCGCTTCGAGCAGATACCGGAGGCCGTGCGGCTGAACTCGGTGCAGGTGATCCTCGGCGATCACCACGCCTGGGGCGGCGTGCGGGCATTCATGGACCTCGGCAAGTTCTGCCAGACCTTCGGCCTCGGCCTGTCGCAGCACTCCAACAACCATCTCTGCATCTCGATGGCCGCAATGACCGCCGTCGGCGCCGCGATCCCGAACCTGATCTACGCCTCGGATTCCCACTACCCGTGGAACACCGAGGACATCATCAAGGGCGAGATGATGACCTTCGTGGACGGCTGCCAGGAGGTGCCGAGCGGCCCCGGCCTCGGTGTCGAGATTGACGAGGACAAACTGGCGAACCTCGCCGAGAACTTCCAGCGCCGCAACAGCCTCGCCCGCGACGACGTCACCGAGATGCGCAAGCGCGACCCCTTCTGGCTACCAATCAAACCGCGCTGGTAAGGCATGATGTACTTGAAGTAAGTCCTATCACGATAAAGACTTCAGGATACTGGCGCAGCGAGAGCCGGAGGATAGTCGTCAACGGTTCCGAAGACTGGGCCGTATCAGTCTGCGCTGCCGAGAGACACGGGCAAAGAGACGTCCCGAAGAACTTATCGAGTCAATCGAGCACTCTTCGTCCTATGAGACTTGACACCTATGGGTATCAGCCGCAGGACGCGTCCTGCTCGGTTACCAACTGGAACAGCGGCGTTTGTGGTCGCACCTGGGAACCAGCATCGTATGATGCAGCTGATTCGGGTGGGTCCTGACCGCGCGTGGCGGTCGCATGTCGAGAAATGGAGTGGAAAGGAGCACACGTGATGGCTGAACAACCGATGGAGATCACGTTACGCACCGCGCTGTCGCGGCAGTTCGGCGCGGCCATCGACATGCTCGAAAATGCCTTGGTGGCCTGCCCCACCTCGCTGTGGCGAGCGCGCCTCTGGAGCGCACCCGCTGACCTCCCCTTCCCGCCGTGGATACCACCGGAGTTCTCGGAGTTCTGGTATCTCGCGTATCACACGCTCTTCTGGCTCGACTTGTACCTCTCGAGCGCCCGGGAGGAGGACTTCGCGCCCCCCGCTCCCTTCATCTGGACCGAGTGCGACCCCGCCGTATCGCCCGAGCGGCCCTATACGAAGGAGGAGCTGCACGCCTATCTGGCGGTGCTGCAGCGCACGTGCCACACCACGTTCTCCGCGCTGACGGACGAGCGTGCGCACCAGGCCGTCTCCTACTATGCGTGGACACGGGGAGAGGCCGTCAGCTTCCTAGAGGTACAGATGCTCAACATGCGCCACGTCCAGGAACATGCGGCCCAACTGAGCCTCTTTCTCGGACAGCACGGCATCCCGGACGCGGCGCTCGACTGGGTCGCGCGAGCGAAGGGAGCCCCGGACAGCGACTGAGCACGTGCGGAGTGCAAATCCGACGGGCAGCCCCGACATTCCCAAACACGCGTCCTCCACATCGCGTCGCAGCGCGGTGACCCATATACGTCAAGCATCATATGACGCGGGCTGAATCGAGTTCGAAATGACGCAAACGTGGAAGCGGCATGATCAACGGCTGATTATGGAGATAACGGAAACGGTCTCTCGTATCGTACGCTAATTGCGTCGGATCGCGTACGATAGCGGTATGACGATTCGCGCCGCGATCTTCGACTTCGACGAACTGCTCATCAACCTCCAGACGCTGCATTTCGCGGCGGATCGGACGGCGCTCGCGGCGCTCGGCCACGACTACGACGATCTACCCGACGCGACCCGCCTCGGCGGTTCCGGGCGGCGAATCAGCGAGTTGCTCGCGGAGATGCGCGACCACTTTGGCATCGCCGACTCGGTAGAGATGCTCATGCTACGGCGGCAGGAGCATTTTCTCGCTGCCCTGCGCGATTCCCCGACGCTCCTCGCGATGCCCGGCGCAGTCGCGGCGGTCAATGCGCTGGCCGCCGCCGGGTATCCGCTCGCGGTCACCTCCTCCGGCATCCGGGAGTACATCATGCTCGTGCTGAATCGCCTCGACATCGCGGATCGCTTCGCTGTCGTCGTCACCGGCGCGGATGTGACGCACGGCAAGCCTCACCCGGAACCCTATCTCGTCACGGCGGCACGTCTCGGCCTGCCACCGGCAGATTGCGTCGTTTTCGAGGACGCGACCGTCGGCGTCCTCGCGGCGAAGGCGGCGGGGATGCGCTGCATCGCCGTGCCGAACCCGGACGCATTGCAGCCGCAAGACCTCGCAGCTGCCGATCTCATCCTCCCAAGCCTGGCGGCCTTCACGCCCGCGCTGCTCGCACGGTGGGATTGACCCCCCATCTGGAAATCGTTCCCCTCTCTTGTTCCATTCTTTGCGTGCTCTGCGTTCTTTGCGGTTCTCCCCGGTTTCAATCCGCGCTGCGGGGCGGCCCTTGGCGGAGGCGGGCGCGGAGTTCGTCGGGGCTGTTGTTGCCGAGCCAGCGCGTCTCCATCCACCAGGTTGCGCCCGCGTCGGTGAAGGGGCGGACAATGGCGGCGGCGCGCTCGCGATCATCGCCGGGCGTTTCGCCTTCGGAAATGATGTCGAACGGCGTCACCTGGTCGCGCTCGGCGTCAATGAATACTTTCATCGCGGCGATGTCGGCGGGCGTCATCTCGGGGCTGTTCCCGCCACTCTTTTGGGGCAGGATGCCGTCCCACCGGATCGCTCGCCGCATGGAATTCGGGCGCGGCCACGCCCCGACGACCCAGACGGGGATGCGCGGTATCTGTACGGGTGGTGGCAGGAAGGCCAGACCGTCCACCCGATAATGCGCGCCATGGAAACTAAAGCGCTGCCCGCTCCATGCGTCGGCAAGAATTGCTAATCCCTCATCGAGCATTGCTGCCCGCGTCTTCAGGTCCGTCGCCTCGCCAACATTCGCGAACCCTTTGTCGTCGAGCGCGCCGAGTCCGACCGCCACGATCAGCCGCCCGTTAGAGAGGTGATCGAGCGTCGCCGTTTCGCGCGCCAGCTTCCATGGGCGGCGCCGGGAGACTGGCGTGACGATCGCGCCGATCCTCACCCGCTCGGTACGCATCGCCATCGCGGCCAGCGTCACCCACGGGTCGTACGCGGGCATGGCCGGGTGGTCCGGGGTGTCAATGGCGATGCAATCCGGGATAAAGACGCCGTCCCATCCCGCCGCTTCCGCCTCGTGCGACAGTTCCGCCAGCGTGCGTGGGTCGCCGCCCGGGAAAATGAACCCGTAGCGCATCATTCCTCCGTATTCGCGAACAATCTACCCTTTCCCCTCTCCTGCCCATACCGATCCGCGTCACGCTCCGTATATTTCGCCAACGATGCGCGCAGCGCGGCGTCGAGGTCCACGCCAACGCTGTTTGCAGTGGCGATGACGATATACAAGAGGTCACCCAGTTCGTCGGCGAGGGCACGTTCCGCTTCAGTAGACTTCTTGCGCTTCGGCCCGTAGTGGTGATTGATTTCGCGCGCCACCTCGCCCACCTCTTCGGTGAGACGCGCGAGTTGCGCGAGCGGTTCCCAGTAGCCGCCATGTGTCCGAATCCACGCATCTACCGCCTGCTGCGCCGCCATGATGGTCAAAGGCTCATTCGCCACGGGCGAGTTCCCTTTCTACAGAAAGCCATCGTATGCCGAGATTGTATCGCCGATTGGCGCGTGTTTTGCGTTTCCCGGTCATTCGGGAATACACTGTCGGCACGCAACGAACGGATGGATGCAATGGCGCGGGCGCTGCCGCATGGAAAGACAAAAAAGGGGTAGACGCATGGCGGACGAAATTCTCGGCATAGACGTGGGCGGTTCCGGGATCAAGGGCGCACCGGTCAATGTGCAGACGGGCGAACTGACGGGCGAGCGGCTGCGCTTCAAGACGCCGCAACCCGCGACTCCCGAGGCAATGACAGACACGATGGCCGAGATCGCCAAGCATTTCAAGTGGAAGGGAAAGATCGGCGTCGGCTTCCCGGCTGTCGTCAAGCAAGGGGTGATGTATACCGCCGCCAATGTTGACCCTTCATGGATCGGCACGAACGGGCAGGCGCTGATCGAGGCGAAAACGGGTTGCCCCGTCTCGATCATCAACGACGCCGACGCCGCCGGCCTCGCCGAGATGCGTTTCGGCGCGGGCAAGGGCAAGACGGGCAGCGTGATGATGGTGACGCTCGGCACCGGCATCGGCGTCGGCTACTACGTGGACGGTCGGTTGGTGCCGAACACCGAACTCGGCCACCTGATTGTGGACGGCAAGGACATCGAAACGCGCGCCTCCGCCGGGGTCCGCGAGCAGAAGGACCTCTCGTGGAAGAAGTGGGGCAAACTGCTCACCGAGTACTTCCACGAACTGGAGCGACTGCTCTGGCCGGACCTCTTCATCATCGGCGGCGGCGTCAGCGACGAGTTTGACAAACTCGCCCCGCATATCGAGATCCACACACCGATGGTCCCCGCCCAGATGCTTAACCTCGCCGGCATCGTCGGTGCCGCCCTCGCTGCTGAGGGAGAAGCGGAACGCGAAGCAAGCAAATCGAAAATCGTGAAGGCGAAAGCAGCGAGTACGAAAAACGCCGATTCCAATTAGATCGTCGAGCGGAACATCATCGCGCCTCTGCCGTAGCCGCTTATTTGCAGCCCCACATCAGAGGTTACCATCTACGCGTCGTGCGGCAGGATGGAGCGCAGGTAGCGAACGACCTGCCAGCGCTCGGTGGGGGAAAGGCGAGTGTTGTACGGGGGCATACCCTTGCCCGCGACGCCGTTGGTGAGCAGCCAGTAGAGGTCGCCGTCCGTGTAGCGTTGGCCGGTGGCGGCAGTCAAGCGCGTACCGGGCTTGCTCGTGCCCTCGCCATTCGCCCCGTGGCAGACGGCGCAGTTCTGCGCATAGAGCACGCCGCCCTGCGTGAGAATGTCCTGTGTCGCGGGCAGTGGGTCCGCCCGCCCAGTGAGCGGCGTCGTTGGCACGGAATACCACGCCATCAGCGTCGCCCCAAGCACGATCAGGCCGATCGCGCCGATCCAGGTCGCGCGCCGCGCTGCTGCTCGCCCAAGGCGGACGATCAGGGCGAAAAGGAGCAGCGCGACGCCAATCGCCAGCGGGTCAATCCCCCGCCACGCATCCGGCAGGAGGCGCGGCCAGAGGAAGGCATTGGGTGCGACAGGCTCCTCGGTGTACGCGGTCGGGCGCGGCTGGATCGCGAAGGGAAGCGGCACATCCTCCGCCACATCCTGCCGCCGCACAACGACGCGGGCGAGCCAGTTCTGGCCAATAGCGAACCATTGCCCTGTCGCGCGGTAATGCCCATCCCCGGCGGCAACGAGCGGCACGGTGAGCAGCCCGACATCTTTGTCGCCGCTGTTCAGCCAGAGCGTGACGCGTGTCACGTCGCTACGAACGACGCCCATCGTGTCCGTGATTCGCGCGTCGAAGGTTGCGTCCGTCCCCTTCGTTTCGATGGAAAGGTAGCCGCGCACACCGTCTGATTCCAACACCGGTTGCGCCACGACCACCTCGGCGGGTGCCGAGGGGATCGCGACGGTGCTGGTCGCAGCCGTCACCTGCGTATTCGCGGGCGGCAACTGCGTTAGTAGCCCTGTCAGGCCGATCACCGCGACGCCGAGGATCACCTCGGCGGTCATCCCGCGCAGGAGCATCGTCTGCGCCCGCGCCGCCGTGCCACTTTCCGCGTCCTGCCCGATCCACCGTTTGAGGCCGAAGCGGTTGAGCGCGGCGACTAGCACGATCCCAACGACGAGCGCGACCTTGCCGATCACGACGAGGCCGTACGTCGTCGTGCCGATCGTGCCCCGCGTCGTGTGGACGGTGACGGCGTAGATGCCAGTGACGGTGAGCGCCGCGATGCTGACAAGCGCGAGTTGCGAGAAGCGGCCAATGATTGCGCCCATTGCCCGCCGCTGGATCGCGCCCGCCGTGCCGTGCAGCAACGCCGGTACAAGGCCGACCATCAGGATGATACCGCCGAACCAAAGGCTCATCGCGGCGAGGTGCAGGAAATCCGCGAGCATCGCCAGTGCCGGATGCACCTTGACATCGAGCGCGTGCCCGCCGAAAACACTCATCAGCAGCAACGCGAGGCCACCGACAAGGGCGACTGCCCAGCCCCAGAGCGGTGTCAGGTCTGCCATCTCGCGCTCCGTCGCCCCGACGGTGGTCCGGGTCGGGTTGGCGACGATACCGAGCGGCAGCCGGAGACGCCCCATCGCGGGCAGCAGGATCAGCCATTCGCCGAGCACGAGTAGCAAGATGCCCTGCATCCGCCAGACTGCGCCGTACGTCGTGTTCTTGACGAGATCGCTGATTCGTTCCCACCCGAGCGCCGCGCCGAGCGTGATGCTATTGACTGTCGCTACCTGCACGATCAGCGAGAAGAGATGCGCGCCGAGGGCGATACCGAGGGCGATGAACAGCCACCGCTGCATTCGCTGGTCGAGCGTGCGGCGCAGAGCGGCACGTTCTTCTTCGGGCACGACGTTCAGCGCGGGGCGGATGGCGAAGAGGAAGATGCCGATACCGCCGACGAGCGCGGCGATCCCCGCGTACCGCATTCCGCGCAGTAGCACCGCGAGCAGCGGCGGACGGTTCGAGGCCGAGATGCCGGCGATATCCGGCACGCTGGCGACGGGCGCGGGCGGCGGGTCACCGGGCAGCGCGACGGTAAAGACGAACGCGCCCCGCACCGGGTGCCCATCCGGCGAGAGTATCTGCCAGAGTACGGAATAGACACCCGTCGCCAGTTTCGGCAGGCCAATCGTCAGGACGGACGGATCGGTACCCGATGCCGGATTGGCCGATGTCACGACGGGCCGCTGACTCGCATCAAAGACGGTGATTTTGCTGAAACCGGCCTGGAGCGGCTGATCGAAGTGGAGCGTAATCAGATCCGGCACATGGTCCAGCGTGCTGTTCGGCGACGGGTCTGTCTGCAACAGCGACGTATGCGCCGCGACCGGCGCCGGCATCAGCAGCCCGAAGGCCACGGCGAGCGCAATCAGGCACGCGGCGATCACCGTCTTACCCGGCTTGCGCTCTGCTATGCTCTCAGTATGTCGTCGTGGGATATGCATGTGCGTCCGCTCGTCTGCCGCCGGAATTCCCCTGCCACCGATAGTGTATCACCGCCGAACATGTGTCGTGCCGCTACCTCGAATACGGCGGCGGCGTGGCCTGTGGATTGCCTTGCGCCCCATGTATGACCGGCGTCACGCATTTCGTCAGGGGCTACCGCCAAGAAAAATGCATTCGACTGTGCAAGCCATCTATGATAGAGTTCGCGGAGATTGCGACAGCGAAGGAGGAGAGATAGCCGACGGACACCCATCTCCGAGGGTTGCACGGTAAGGGAGCGCCGCGTGTTTACGATACCCGAGCCGCTCATTCATAAGGCGATAGACGTTCACGGCAAAGCCGGGCGCGCGTGGGTAGATCGCTTGCCCGCGACGCTCGCGGCGTGCGGTGAGCGGTGGTCGCTCGTCATTGAGCCGCCGTTCCCCAACCTTTCCTACAACTACGCGTCGCCCGCCACGCGTGCAGATGGCGCGGCGGTTGTCCTCAAAGCATGCTTCCCGGATCAGGCATTCGTCCGAGAGTCGGAGGCGCTTCGCCTCTTCGCTGGCCGGGGGGGGGTGCGATTGTTGGAAGCGGACTCGACAGCGGGCGTGATGCTCCTCGAACGTCTCACACCGGGCACCCCATTGCGCGCAATGGAAGACGACGCGCAGGCGACATCCATCGCCGCGTCGGTGATGCGTCGGTTATGGCGACCCGTTCCGTCCGACCACCCCTTCCCAACGATTGCCGACTGGGCGGCAGGAATCGGTCGCTATCAGGCGCGGTTTGCCGATGCGCCCGGCCCGATTCCTGCCGCGTTGGCGAACGAAGCCGCACGGTTATTCGCGGAACTGCTCGCTTCACAGGCCGAACCGGTGCTGTTGCACGGCGACCTGCACCACGACAATATCTTGCAGGCAGATCGCGAACCGTGGCTCGCTATTGACCCGAAGGGAGTGGTCGGCGAGCCTGCCTACGATACCGGCGCACTGCTACGCAATCCGGCGGAACTCTTCACCATGCCCCAGCCCGCGCGTATCCTCGCCCGCCGCATCGCCCAATTGGCGGACGAACTCGACCTCGACCGCGCGCGGATACGCGGCTGGGCCGTCGCCCAAGCCGTGCTCGCTTCGCTCTGGTCCTTCGAAGACCACGGGCACATCTCGCCGCACTGGATCGCCATTGCTGAATGGCTGGCACAGATGAAGGTGTAACTGGAAAACGCCGCGAGCAGACAACGCGCCCATCTCGCGGAACAGCGTCCGCACGATACGATGCGTCTCGTACGTGACATACCGGGGCCGTGGGTGTTCATCGCAACGACGATGTCAGGCAGGGCGGCTACGAACACGCACGATACCATCGTGCCGATGGAAGTGCTCGATTGTTCATGGGCGAACCCAGAGTATGTCCGAGGACTACGCGAGAAACGGCAACAGCGTACGACCCCACGGTATGGCGCTCTGGATGGCGAGGAGTGCAGCAGGGAGGTGTCGATCACACGGCGTGCCAAACGACTATTATATGTCGGCGAGGTTTCGCTGCGATCGCGGTGATCGCAGCGCCGGTGACGCAGATGCATAGAGGAGGCACGGCACCATGTGTCGCAACATCAGGACGCTCTACAACTACGATCCGCCCGTCGGCGAGGAGGAGATTCGCGCGGCGGCATTGCAGTTCGTCCGCAAGATCAGCGGCTTCAATCGCCCCTCCAAAGCGAACGAGGCCGCATTCTCGGCGGCAGTCGACGACATCGCGCGCATCTCCGGCCGGTTGCTCGGCTCGCTTGCATCGAACGCACCGCCGAAGAATCGCGAGGACGAGGCGGCACGGGCGAAGGCGCGCAGCGTGCAACGATTCAGTGCGTGAGGGGCGGCTTCGTCCAATCACTCAGGCTGACATACATTCCGCGAAGGCTTCGTGCGCCGCTTCAATCGTTTGCGCGATTTCGTCGTCGGTGTGGGCGAGGGACATGAAGCCCGCTTCGTACTGCGAGGGGGCGAGGTAAATGCCGCGCGATAACATGCCGTGGAAGAAGCGGCCGAACATCGCCGTGTCGCTCGTCTTCGCGGTCGCGTAGTCGCGGACGGCGGTGTCCGTGAAAAAGCCACAGAACATCGTGCCGACGCGCGTGCTGTAGTACGGGACGCCCGCCGCTTTCGCCGCCGCCCGCATACCGTCCGCGAGCATCGCCGTCCGCCGCTCCAATTCGTCCCAGACGCCGGACTGCTGGAGGGCGGTGAGAGTCGTGATCCCGGCCGCCATCGCCAGCGGGTTGCCGCTCAACGTGCCCGCCTGATAGACCGGGCCGCTCGGCGCGATCATCCGCATCAGATCGGCCCGCCCACCGTATGCCCCGACCGGTAGGCCACCGCCGATTACCTTGCCGAGCGCGCACAGGTCGGGCCGTACGCCATACAGCGCCTGCGCACCGCCGGGGTGAACGCGGAAGCCCGTCATCACCTCGTCGAAGACGAGCAATGCACCTGCCGCGTCGCACACCGCGCGCAAGCTCGCCAGAAAGCCCGGCTCGGGTGGCACAACGCCCATGTTGCCCGCGACGGGTTCGACGATCACGGCGGCAATCGCCTCCGGGTGCTCCGCGAACAGCGTCTGGACCGCCGCAAGATCGTTGAAGGGCGCGGTGAGGGTGTCGGCGGCGGTGGCGGGCGTCACGCCCGGCGAATCGGGCAACCCGAGCGTCGCGACGCCCGATCCGGCTTTGCTGAGTAGGAAGTCCGCATGGCCGTGGTAGCAGCCCTCAAACTTGATGATCTTGCTCCGCCCCGTCGCCGCGCGGGCGAGCCGGAGGACGCTCATCGTCGCTTCCGTACCGGAGTTGACGAAGCGAACCATCTCGATAGCGGGCATCGTCGCGACGACCATCTCCGCCAGTTGCGTTTCCAGCGCGGTCGGCGCGCCGTAACTCGTCCCCTTCGCCGCCTGCTCGGTGATCGCGCGCACAACATCGGGGTGCGCGTGGCCGAGGATCAGCGGCCCCCACGAGAGCACGTAATCTATGTACCGCTGCCCGTCCACATCGTAGAGATACGCCCCTTCACCCCGCTCGATGAAACGCGGATGGCCGCCGACCGCGCGAAATGCGCGCACCGGCGAGTTGACACCGCCGGGGATCACCCGCTGCGCCTCGGCAAACAGCTCGTCCGAACGGGTCTGCGTTATCGTACTCATTCGTGCTCCTTTCAGTCGCAAGTGGGCAGTGGGCAGAAAATAATGCGCCGATCCTTCCGCTTGCAACTGCTCACTACCCACTTCCCACTTCCCCAACCCCGAAAAGATCGCCCGCGACGGCGGCGTACCGCTGATGTTCGGGCGATGCGGACATCTCCTTGAGGCGGACAGTCGGGTGGTGCAGCAGTTTGTTGACGATTGCCTTCGTTAGCGCGTCGAGCCGTGCGGTGTCGCTGGCATCCTGCCCGTCCCGCTGGAGGAAGCGGCGCAGTTCGGCGGTGCGGATGCGCTCCGCTTCTTCCCGCATCGCGCTGATGATCGGTGTGACAGCGCGCGCGGACTGCCAGCGGGCGAAATCGGCCTTACCCTCCGCGAGGATCGCCGCCGCACGCGGGATTTCCGCCTCCCGCTTCGCCTGCCCGGCATCCACGAGGGTCGCGAGATCGTCTACGGTCGAGATGCAGACATTTGGTAGGTCGGCAACCGCCGGCTCGATGTCGCGCGGCACGGCGAGATCCACGCAGATGAGCGGACGATCGGGCCGCTCGCGCATCGCCACCGCGACATCGTCTACCCGCACGACCGCATCGGGCGCGGCAGTCGCAGCGATGACGATGTCCACCCGCGCGAAGGCGTCGGTGTACCGTTCCCACGGTACGACTTCGCCGCTGACGCGAGCGGCGAGTTCGCGGGCGCGTTCGGGGTTGCGGTTGGCGATCAGGATGCGCCCGGCGTCGTGCTTGTGCAGGTACCACGCCGCGCGCTGCCCCATCTGCCCCGCGCCGAGAATCAGCGCCGCAGGCTGCGACGTGTCTACCGACCGCAGCGCAATCGCCGCCGCTGTATAGCCGACAGAGACGCGCCGGTTGAGCGTCGTTTCGCTGTGGACCCGCTTCGCGGCGTGCATCGCCCGCTGGACGAGGGCCGCGAGTACCGACCCTGCGGTGCCCGCGCGCTGTGCGGCGGCGTACGCATCGCCCACCTGCCCAAGAATCTGGCTGTCACCCAGTACCGGCGACGCCAGACCCGACGCCAGCGCGAAAAGGTGATCCACGACATCCTGATCGCTGCGACAAACGAGATGCGGAGTGAATTCCCCGACCGGGATGTCATGCGCATCGCTCAGGAACCGGACAAGCGCATCCCGCCCCGCGTCCACATCGCGCGCGACTGCGTAGCATTCAAGTCGGTGGCACGTCGAAAGGATGAGGGCTTCCGCTATATCGGCATCCGCACCCTTAGTACTAGCGCGTAGCCGTTCCAAGCCGCTCACGAGCGTTTCACATGAAAAAGCCAACCGCTCCCGCAGGGCGAGCGGCGCGCTCCCAGCATTCAGTCCGACGGCGATCAGATGCATCGGCGGTTAGTCCCCAGCGGCGGCTGACAGAGGCTGCCGCCCTTCCGTCGCTTCCAAGTGGCTCGCAACGATGGCAGTAAGAGCGCGGATGAAGAGCAGCGATGTGTTCAATGATTCGATCCGAGCAAAGTGGATGCCTTCGCGCTCCGCTTCCTCGCGCGCCCCATAGTCAATGTCGTAGAGGATTTCCAGATGGTCGGCGAGGAATTGGACCGGCGACATTAGGACTTCGCGGTGACCCGACTGCGCCAATTCAGGCATGATGTCCTTGAAGTCCGGCTTCAGCCACTCGCCCGGCTCGTGCCCGGCACTCTGGTAGCAGAACATCCACTGCGACTCCGGCAACCCGACGCGCTCGGCGATCCCGCGCGCTGTCGCCTGCAACTGCTCGATGTACTCCGGCTCCTGATCCGTCACCCGCTTCGGCATGCTGTGCGCACTGAACAGCACGGGCACGCGCCCGCGAATCTCCACCGGGAAATGGTCGAGGCCCTGCCGGACGCGCTCGGCCAGCGCGTCCTGAAAAAGTGGCTCGTCATACCACGCCCCGGCCATCGCCACAGCGGGCGCGCCGTCACCGAGCGTGGCAACGGCGGCATCCAGCGCTCGATGGTAGCCGCCCATGATGATCGGCGAATATTGCGGCGACATGATGATGCCGATGATCCGATCCACGCCCGCGTCGGCCATCTCCCGAACGGCCTGCGCAACCGTCGGTTCCGAGAACCGCATGCCGATACCGACGCGGAAGGTCGGGCCGTCGGGGAATTGCCGCGTCAGTTCTTCCCGTAACGCCGCCGCCTGCTCCCACGTCCGCGCGATCAGCGGCGACCCACCGATCAGATCGTATCGCCGCGTGAACTCGGCTTCCAGTTCGTGCAGTTCCTCCTCCGGCATCGGCCGCCCGCCGCGCACATTGGAAAGATACTGCGGCACTTCCGCCAGTGTGGCGGGAGACCCATAGGTGAGAAGCAAAACGCCGATGTTCATAAACCTAACCCCCGGCCCCTTCCCGAAACGAGAAGGGGTGACTTATCTGAATAATGTGCCTTGTCCCCAAATACCCCGATCTTGCGAAGGCTCGCTCCCCCTTCCCGATACGGGAAGGGGGCCGGGGGGTTAGGTTCTCCGTGTCGCCGTATGCACCGCCTCGACCAGCCGCGCGAGCATTGCCGGGTCGGTCTCCGGCATCACGCCGTGGCCGAGGTTGAAGATATGACCGGGCCGACCGCCCGCGCGAGCCAACACATCGTGCATGCCCGCCTCGATCACCGGCCACGGCGCGAGCATGCGCGTGCCGTCCAAGTTGCCCTGGATGCCCTTGTCGAAGCCGATTCGCGCCCAAGCATCGTCGAGATTGACGCGCCAGTCCACGCTCATGATGTCGCCGCCCGCCTCAGCCATCAGTTCCAAAAGACTCGCGTTCCCCGTGCCGAAGGTGATCATCGGCGTGCCGGTTTCCGCGATCGCGGCGAAGATGCGCCGGGTCTGCGGCAGGACGTACCGCTTATAGTCCTCCGGGTTGAGTGCGCCGACCCAACTGTCGAAGAGTTGGACGATCTGCGCGCCCGCCTCGATCTGCGCCTTAAGGTAGACGATCATCGAGTCGGCGAGTTTGGTCATCAGCAGGTCCCAAACATCCGGCTGGCTGAACATCAGCCCCTTCGCCTTCTCGAAGGTGCGCGACGGCCCGCCCTCGATCAGGTACGAGGCGAGCGTGAACGGCGCGCCCGAAAAGCCGATCACTGCCTGCTTGCCGGACAATTCGCGCCGCACAATGCGGAGCGCGTCCAGCACGGGCCGCACATCGTCCGGCTCGATCAGGCGCAGTTTCTCGACATCCGCCATCGTGCGGATCGGGTGATGGATGACCGGGCCACCCTGCTTGATTTCGAGCGAGATGCCCATCCCTTCGAGCGGGATCATGATGTCCGCGAACATCACCGCCGCGTCCACCCCGAAGGTCTCGATCGGCATCAGCGTCACCTTCGCGCTCAGTTCGGGCGTCTTGGCCATTTCGAGGATGCCGTACTTCTCGCGCATCTGGCGGTACTCGGCGAGGCAACGCCCCGCCTGCCGCATGAACCAGACCGGCGTGCAATCCGGCTGCCGGTGGTGGCACGCATCAAGCATCCGCGCCTCCCCCGTCCCTCGCCTCGCCCCCGCCACTGTCACCATTTCCTGCATCGTCAAACCTTTCCATCGAAACCAAGCACAGAGGACGCAGAGAACACAGAGAGCACAGCGAAAAAGATTAGAAGGAACGGTCCCGTACTCGTATTTGCTCCCTGTTCCCGTTCGCTTTCCCCTCTGTGTTCTCTGCGTCCTCTGTGCTTCCGTTCCTCGATTAGTCCGCGACGGTGGCGGGGGTGGGGAGGGCACGGAGGGCGCCACCCCATTCCTCGGCCAGCCAGCGGGCGGCGTCCACAGCCGCATACGTGATAATGCTGTCCGCGCCGGCGCGCTTGATGCTCGTCAGCGCTTCGAGCATTGCGCGGCGCTCATCGAGCAAGCCGTTGCGGGCGGCGTTTTTGAGCATCGAGTACTCGCCGCTCACCTGATAGGCCGCAATCGGTAGGTCGAAGGCGGCGCGCGCCTGCGCCAGCACATCCAAATACGGCATCGCGGGCTTGACCATCACCATGTCCGCGCCCTCGGCGATGTCCGACGCGATCTCGCGCAGCGCCTCGCGGCCATTCGCGGGGTCCATCTGATGGGAGCGGCGGTCGCCGTGCGACGGGGCGGAATGCGCCGCCTCGCGGAATGGGCCGTAGAAGGCGGAGGCGAACTTCGCGGAATAGGCCATGATCGGCGTTTCGATGAAGCCGCGATCGTCGAGCGTGGCGCGGATGGCGGCGATCCGACCGTCCATCATGTCGGACGGCGCGACGATGTCCGCCCCCGCCTCGGCGTGCGAAAGGGCAACGCGCGCCAGCACGGGCAGCGTCGTGTCGTTGTCAATCGTGCCGTGGTCGGTGAGCAAGCCGCAATGGCCGTGATCGGTGTACGCGCAGAGGCAAACATCGGTGACGACGACGACCTCCGGGAAGTCCGCCTTGATCCGCCGCACCGCCTGTTGGACGATGCCGTCCTGTGCGAATCCCTCGGACGCGCCGGGGTCTTTCGTCTCCGGCAGGCCAAAGAGCAGCACGCTCGTCACGCCCGCGCCGACCGCTTCCTCAACCGCGTACGGCAGGCGATCAACGGAAAGATGGTAGACACCGGGCATCGCGCCGATCTCCTCGCGCACACCGAAACCGTGCGTGACGAAGAGGGGCAGGATGAACTCGGCGGGATGGAGCCGCGTCTCCTGGACGAGGCGACGGAGCGACGGCGTTTGTCGCAGGCGGCGGAAACGTTGGAAGGGCGGCGCCGAAATCGCCAGCGGGTCGTTCATATACAGGCTCCTGTCCGGTGATCTATCAGGGCGGCGACGAGGCCGTCATTCGTATGTTCCGTGGCGACGAGCGCCGGGGTGATGCCGAGTGCGCGCACCGCGTCCGCCGTCACCGGGCCGATGCAGGCGAGGGGGATGCGACGCAACATCTCTCCATCGTAATCGAGCAGTTCGAGCAGGCCGTGCACCGTGCTCGGGCTGGTGACAAGCGCGCAATCAATCCGACCCGCTGTGAGCCACCGTCGCACGTCCGTTGCCGCCTCGGTGTTCAATTCGGTCTGATACGCAGCCACGACATCCACGACCGCGCCTGCCGCGCGCAGACCGGTCGCGAGCACATCGCGCGATACGACGGGCTGCGGCAGCAATACCCGCGACCCCACGCCGACGCCCGCCGCGAGCAGCGCATCGCGCAGCGATTCCGCGACAGCCTGCGGCGGCACGAGATCGGCCTCGTAGCCATACGAAGCGAGGACACGCGCGGTCGAGCCGCCGATAGCGGCGCGTTGACACGAGCGCACCAACCCGGGATCGAGACCGCGCGCATCCAGACGCGCGAAAGTGCGCGCGACGCCGTTTGCGCTCGTCCAGACGATCCAATCGTAGGAAGGCAGGTGCCGGAGCGCGGCATCCAGCGCGGTATAGGACGGCGGATCGGCGATGCGGATCGTCGGCGCGTGCAAGACGGTCGCGCCGAGCGTTTCCAGCCGCTCGATCAGCCCATCCGCCTGCCCCGCTGGGCGCGTCACAACGATGTGCAATCCACGCAGCGGCATCGCATCCTCGTTCATGCGCGCACTCCGATCGCCAGGCCGAGCGCTTCCGCGAGTTGCCATCCAGCGGCGAACGGGTCATCGGCAGGCGCGGTGCGGGCGACCCAGCGCGCATTGGCGTAGTCCATGTCCGCCGTCATGCCCCAGAGGCGCAGCGTGTCGCCGTGCGGTTCGGCATACCCGGCGAGCGGCATCGTGCAGCCCGCACCCGCCGCGACGAGCAACGCGCGCTCCGCCGTCACCGCGATCCGCGTCGGCCGATGGTCAATGCAGGCGAGCGCGACGCGCAGCGACGCGTCGTCCGCGCGGCATTCGATGCCGATTGCGCCCTGCCCTGGCGACGGGACAAAGCGATCTACAGGCAGGTATTCGGTGATCCGCTCCTGCCAGCCCATCCGATCCAGCCCTGCCGCCGCGACGATGATGCCGTCGTACTCCGGCTCGATGGATTTCCGCAGCCGCGTGTCGAGGTTGCCGCGCAGTTCGACGATCTCGATCTGCGGATTGATCGCGCGCGCTTGCACCGCGCGGCGGCGACTGCTCGTGCCGACACGCGCACCGGGTGGGAGCGACGCGAGAGCGATACCGTGCCGGGAAATGAAGACATCGCGCGGGTCGGCGCGCTCCGGCAGGGCGGCGAGCACGAGACCGTCCGGCGTCGCGGGTGGCAAATCCTTCGCGCTGTGGACGGCGATGTCCACCGCGCCACGCAGTAGGGCATCCTGTAAGGCGACAGTGAAGACGCCCTGCCCACCGAGGACGGTGAGCGGCGTCGTCTTGTCGCGATCACCCTCAGTGCGGATGATCGCCGGTTCGTAGATGGCATCGGGATCGTCGGCGTTCAGGGCCGCGATTGCCAGCGCGGTTTGTACCAGTGCGAGCGCGCTCCCCCGGGTGCCAACACGAATCACACGCGGATGCATCATCGCGCCACCACCGAAACGGTACGCCGAGAAGGGCAAAAAGGTGGGATCAGGACCAGGCGCACCATCATCGTGCTTCCCTTTACGACGGGGCGCCATTGCCCCCTCACCAAGAAGCGTAGGACGGCTACGAAGGAACGTCAAAGTCTCGTGCGCGATTTGCCTAGAATTTACGGAGATTTGCCGGGGTCAGCATCTCGACCTCGCGGACGATGACGATGCGCTCGCGCTCACCCTCACCGAACCCGAACGTCGCTTCCTCCTCCGCAAGCGCGTTATCTGTCTATACATCGGTAGCGCGGGTTCGATGTGCCAATGGTAGCCTTCCCGTGCCATAATCTCTGTATGCGCTCGTGGAATGCGTGCCGAGCGTGGAAGGGAACGGCACTGATGGAGCAACGGATGCAGAGGCCGGACGAACCGGCGGCCCCGCCGGTCGCGGATGTGCGGGCGGGTGGCGGCACGCTCCCCGGCATGACGGGCGAAACGGAAGTCGCGGGGAAGCGGGATGTGGACTTGTATGTCCGCACCTACACGACGCTTTTGCGTTCCTCCGGTACGATCAAACTGAAAACGCTCGTGCCCGCGCATATCGGCACCCACGCCAGCCTCCACGCGCTCGCCGCCGCGCAGGAGATGGACATGGGCGCGTTTATGTACTCCCTGCAGCGGCTGCCGGAATGCATCGAGCGCGTCCAGCATGTCGTGCTCGGCCAGACGGCGCGCATCTTCGCCGAGGGCGGCTACCCACTCGTCGAGGAGCAGTGGCAGCCCGTCACCTCCCCCGGTCGGCGGCGCAAATGGTGGTACGACGACGCGGAGACGCTCGCCGTCTTCGTCGCCTCCGTCTCCGATCTCGACGACTTTATCCCGACACTTGTCGCGTATCAGATCGAATGGAACAAGCTGCACGCCCTACTGCACGCTGCACCGGAAGCCCGCACGAACATCGAACGACTGGCAACGGGCGAAACAGTCTCGTTGCAGGAGGAGGAAACAATCGCGGAGATGTGCCGCGACGCGCTCGCCATCGAGGGGCGGGACTGGGGGCGGTTGCGCGGCGCGTGGGGGGCGCGTTTCTGGCCGATGCTCGCGACCGTCGCCGCCAACGAAAAAGGGATGACGCTCCAAATGCTCGGTGGCACGCACACGGGGTACAGCCGCGTCACGCAGCGCTGGTGGGGGCCGGTCGGCGCGACGCTCCACCACCACGGCCTTCAGGAGCGGCCGATCTACTTCATCTCCTCGAACACGCACTCCATCGTCAATGTCCTGTCCGGCACCGCGCGGCGGCGGCGGGACGCGCTGATCGCCTACGTGCGGGATGTCGAGCACCCTGAACTGCTGTCGGAGTACGAGAAGATGGCACGCGGCGAGGTGCGGGCATCGTGGGACAATTTCCTGTATTTCGCGGCGCGGCAATACTTCGCGGCCAACCCCCACGAGCGCGAGGAGCGGACGAAGGAGGAGGAGGAGCGCGGCATCTGGACGATTCCGAGCGAGGGCGCGCTCGATGTCGGCATCCAGATCATCGAAATCGGCGCGCTGCACGCGGACGACATTGACCCGCGCCTCCGAACGGACAGCGACCTGCGCGTCGGCGACTCCGATGCGGTGATCGTCAACATCAACTACCCGCTCGGCATGGCGGCGAACCACATCCTCACCCAGGTCGCGCTCAACACCGCCGCGCTGAAGGGCGTCTACGTGCTTGGCAAGGCGGCGACGCTGAACGGGCGCATCGGCGATGTGATGCTTTCCACGACCGTCTTCGACGAGCACACCGGCAACACGTATTGGCTGGACAACTGTTTCCGCTACGAGCACCTCGCCCCGTTCCTCACCTACGGCTCCGCGCTCGACAACCAGAAGGCGCTGACGACGCGCGGGACTTTTCTGCAGAACCAGGCGTACCTGGACCTGTACTATCGGGAGAACTATACCGTCGTGGAGATGGAGGCGGGGCCGTACCTGAATGCGCTCTACGAGGACACCTTCCCGACGCGCTACCCGATGAACGAGAATGTCAACTTCTCGCAGGTGCCGGTGGATTTCGGCCTGATCCACTACGCTTCGGACACGCCGTACTCGCGGGCATACACCCTCGGTGCGCGCGGTATGTCCTACTACGGCCTCGACAGCACCTACGCCTCCACCCTCGCCATCCTCCGCCGCATCTTCGAGCGCGAAGGGATCGTCGCCGCGCAATAACGGTAGGAGAGAGAGTGGTGGCGTAGACTTCAGCCTGCGATCTCCCGCGCAGGCTGAAGCCACCCAATGGCACCCGGCTAGCACTCAGAAGAGGAACAGTACGCGGGCAATTTTCGTATCTACTGTGAGAGAATGTGATTTCACGTGGGACAGCGTTTGACACGAGTGGAAGGGACCGATGCAGCAACGACGGTTTTCAATGCACATATTGCTCCTGCTGGGAATCTTTCTCTGGATCGCGACGCCGGTGCTGGTGGACGCGCGACCGGGCGGCGGCGGCCACAGCAGCGTGGGTCGGTCGTCGAGCGGTTCATCGCGCAGCAGCGGCAGCACGTCGCGCAGCAGCGGTGGGAGCAGCAGCGGATCAAGCCGGAGCGGTGGCGGCGGGATTTTTGTCTTCCCCGGTGGCGGTGGGGGAGGTGGTGGCTCCGGCGGCTCCGGCGGCGGGTTTCTCGGCTTCATTATCGTCGTCATCGTCATCTGCCTGATTATCTGGTTTGTCCTGCGCCATTACCGGAACAAAGCGGGACGCCAGTCGGTTGAGGGAACGCTTGTGGACAACCTGCCCCCGCCGACGCGGTACGACGAGGTCGAACGATGGCAGCAGGATGACACGCAGATCGAGGCAGCCTTGAACGACATCCGGCAGCGCGACCCGGCCTTCGATCAGGCGCACTTCATTGATCGTGTCCAGACGGCGTACAACATCCTCAATCTCGCGTGGATCAAGGGCGATCTCGCCCCCGCGCTCCCCTTCCTCGGCGAGGGCGAGGCGAACCGCCTGACGATGCAACTGGAAGGTGACCGCGCGCTGAACCGGCGCAATGTGATGGAAGATATGGTCATCAGCGGCGTGCGGATCGTGCGAGTGGAGAAGAACGGCACGGGCGATGTGCTCACCGCGCGCATTGATGCCTCCGCCGCCGACTACTACATTGACACGCGCACCGGCAAGGACATTGACGGCTGGCATCACCCGCGGCCGTACACTGAATATTGGACATTCGCCCGCTCCGGCACGGCGAAGACGACCAAGGCGAGCTACATGGATCGCGCCTGCCCGAACTGCGGCGCGCCGCTCGAACTCGGCAACATCTCCGTCTGCCAGTTCTGCGGCACGCCCATCGCCAGCACCGAGTACGACTGGGTGCTGATGACGATTGACCAGAAGTACACGAACGAGTAGGGGAAGTTCGAGGTTCGCAGTTCGAAGTTCGGAGAAAACAGATTCATCGAACTTTGAACCGCGAACTCCGCGACGAAGGAGCGAACACATCGAAACGCCGTATTACGAGATCGAGGGCGGCAAGCCGCTCAAGGGGCGGGTGCGCATCAGCGGCGCGAAGAACGCGGCGACGAAAGAGATCGTTGCCAGCCTGCTGACAGACGAGCCGGTCATCCTGCACAACGTCCCGCATATCGGGGACATCGCCGTAACGCTTGATGTTTGCACCAGCGTCGGGCTGACGTATGAGTGGGACTCCGTCGAAGGCAACAGCCTGCGGCTGCACACCCCGACGGTTGAGACCGCCGAGGTGCCGCTCGGCTTCAGCGGCCTGAACCGCATCCCGATTTTGCTGCTCGGGCCACTCCTCCACCGCTACGGTAGGGCGGTCATCCCGATGCTCGGCGGGGACGACATCGGCACGCGTCCGGTGGACTTCCACATCCGCGCGCTCGAACAACTTGGCGCGCAAATCGTCTTTGAGCAAGGCCGCTACTACGCCGTCGCCGACCGATTGCGCGGCGCGGTGATCGAATTGCCATACCCGAGCGTCGGCGCGACCGAGAACACGCTGTTCGCGGCAGTATTGGCGGAAGGGACGACACTGATCAAGAACGCCGCCGTCGAGCCGGAGATCATGGATCAGGTGATGCTCCTGCAAAAAATGGGCGCGGTCATCTTCATGGATACCGACCGCACGATCGTCGTCGAGGGCGTCGAGCGGCTCTACGGCGCGGAGCACACGATCATCAACGACCGGATCGAGGCGGCGTCGTTCGCGATTGCCGGCATTATCACGGGCGGCGATGTGCTGGTTGAGGGGGCCGAGCAGGCGCACATGCTCACCTTCCTCAACAAACTGCGGCAGGTCGGCGCGGGGTTCGAGGTCAAGCCGGGCGGTATCCGCTTCTTCTACCCCGATCACCCGCTGAAGCCGATCGCGCTGGAAACCGATGTCCACCCCGGCTTCATGACTGATTGGCAACAGCCCTTCGTGATGCTGATGACGCAAGTGGACGGGCTTTCGGTGATCCACGAGACGGTCTACGAAAAGCGGTTCGGTTACACCGAGGAACTGGTGCGAATGGGGGCGGAGATTCAGCTCTTCCGCCAGTGTCTCGGCGAGAAGCCGTGCCGCTTCCGCAGCCGCGACCACGCACACAGTTGCATCATCCGGGGTGCGACGCCGCTCCGCGCCGCCGACATGACAATCCCCGATCTCCGCGCCGGGTTCAGTTACGTGATCGCCGCAGCCGTCGCGGAAGGCACCTCACGGATCAGCGGCATCCGCTATGTCGAGCGCGGCTATGCGAACATCTTCGGGAAGTTCCAGGAACTCAACGCCGACATTCGCCTGCGACAGTAAGCGGTGGGCAATGGGCAGTAAGCAGTGGACGGTCCTTGTTTCTGCCCACTGCCCACTCGTTCAGTGGTATTTGACAATGCCCGGCGGTGGCCCGACCGTGGCGGTCGCGGCGCACGATACCTGCCGCTGCGGGTCGTAGTAGCCCCGGCAAACATCGGCCTTCCCGTGGGCCAGCGTCGCAGTGCCGATCATGAACAGGACCGAAAACAGGAGCAATGCGCCAAAAAGCCAGAGAACGAAACGCTTACCCTTCATCACGGTTACCCTTCCGCATCATCGTCGCGCCGTTGCGGCGATACGGATATGGAACCGCCAAAGCGCCTCCACGTCAAGGGGGAGGACTGAGGACTGAGGACCGAGAACGAAATCCGTATCCCACTCAGTCCTTATCTGAGGGCTGCTTCGATGCGCTGCTTGACGTCAGCCGTCGTCACGAGGCCGACGCCGCGCTGGAGCAGCGTGCCATCTTTGCCGATGAGCGCCCAGGACGGTTGGGAACGGATACTGTAATCCTTCCAGACCTTTTTCGCGTCGTCATCCACGACAGGATAGGTGATCTTCAGTTCCTTGACACCGTCGGCAACGGGCATCTGACCCTTAAACTCGTTACCGTGTACGCCGATGATCGTTAAGCCCTGCGGTGTGTATTGGGCGTGCCACTGGTTGAGGGTCGGAACCTCCGACCGGCAATCCAGTCATATATCGCTCCAGAGGACGAGAAAGACCGGCTTGCCGCGCAATGCCTCCAACGTCAGCGGGGCGGTGTTGTACCACTTCGCGGGATCGGTGAGGCCAAGGGGCGGCACGGTATTCTTCGTGGCGGCGGGCACATTGGCGGTCGTGGCAGTCGGGAAGAGCGCGAAGATCGGGGCGGTGTTCGCGCTAACGGGCACAGCAGTCGGCGCGGCCACTGGGGCGGTTGGCGCGATTGGGGTTGCCGCGCCGCCGCACCCCACGAGTGTGATGAGCGCGCAGAACACGGCCAGCGGCAAGGGGATGCGACGCAGATGGCGATACATGGATGCTCCTTCCGACGCTCTCGCCGCGTGCGATCCCTTCGCCTAGTCTATGCACGGACACAAGGCGATGGATGACCGCTTCAAGCCACAATCTCGATCTCGATCATCCATCTTCTTTATCAATGAATTGTTACGCTTCGCTTACATGCCGACCATCTCACCGACCCGCTTGATGATCGTTTCTTCGTCCGGGAACTGATCCGTCTCCTTTTTGGAGTGGATAACGACCCCGTTCACGGCGATCTCGAAGACGCCACCCGAGGAGGGCACGAACGTCAACGCGCCGATCTTGTTCTTGAAATCGTGGAGCAGTGTGTCCGCCAAACTGACGGCTCGATCGAGGTACCCTCAGGCAGTGCAGTATTCGATAGAAATCTTCGTTTCCGTCTCCATGAAAGGTGCCTCCTTCTGATGCCAGATAACCACACAAGTGATGACGCATCTTTCGCGCCACCGACCAATGCTAGTGTACTACCGAGAGAATCCCGCTGCGTGGTAGTCCTCGTCGCTCATCCACCGACGGTGAACGACCAGGCGTAGACGGTTCCGCCGCTGGTGATCGAGACGCGATACATCCCTGCGGACAACGGCGCCTGCGGCATGAGGACCATTGCGTGTCGCATCGCGAGCACGCCGCGCCCGAGATCCTGCTGATCCGCGTTCGTGTAGTTCGTCTCGTCCAGTTCGCAGACCGCGAGGTTCCCCGCACCGTCCTTGCTCAATGAGGAGGCCGAGACATTCGGCGCGCTCGCGAGCAGCAGATAGATCGGCGCACCCGTCGGCGCATCCTGACTCGCGGTATAGCCCGTGCAGCCGGAGAGCGGATCGGGCGACTCGCTGCCGTCATACGTGCGGTACGGCATGGTCTTGCCATTGCCGGGGAACATCACGGGATAGGTCGGGGTCGCCTGCCGCCCGCGCAGCACGTCGAGCGTCCCATACGTCGAACCGGGCGGGGTGGAGGCGGTGATTGCGAAGCCGGTCTGGGAGAGCATCGGGTCAATAATGCCCGCGCCATGGAACGGCCCCGTCATCCAGGAATCAATCGGGTCGCGGAATGTAAACGCGCCCGTCCCACCGAAGACATTCCCGTTGCTGCCCGCGTCGTTGCCCTCTGTCGTATTGCCGGGTGCGCCGGCGGTTTCTTCGTGCGTCAGGCCATTGGCGATCATGTACAGGTTGTGCTTAACCGCGCCCGCACTCCATGTGGCATTCTCGGTGACGGCCGGCATGTTCGCCAGCGCGCGGACATTGTTGACGTAGGTCAGCCAATCATCGCCCGCAATGCCGGGCGCGGCTGCCGTCGGCAACGCGGCGGCAAGCAGGCCAAGCATCGTGCAGACGATGATTGCCCGCCGCATCACGCGCGGAGTACGTGTCGGTCGCAACAGTGTGAAACGCATCCCCTTCTCCCCCTTCTCAATAATCAGCGGTCGTAATGGACAGCGCGTGCATGTTTGCGCACGCAATCTACCACAACGCATCGTTCCCAAACGAGATCAGGGGAACTTTATGTGCAAAAGTATTGCGGAGTAAAAGAAGCGTTTGGTACACACTTGCATACCTTGAGACGCCTGCTTGCCTACTGTGGCGGTTGGATCGGCGGGGCGTTAGGTGGATAGCGCCACTGGTAGTAGTGCAGGCCGACATTGCCCATCTCCACCTGGAAGGAGGGCGTGTTCGCCGCTGTGTATGTTAGCACGCGTCGCTCGAAAACCTGCACGACGACATCTTTCGGCTGCCCGCTGACGACGAAGCCCGCGCGGAAGGGTTCGGAGATCGCGAGGCCGATCGTGGCAAGGCCAGCGCGATTTCGGTAATCCGCAAAGATGGAGGCGACATTGTGCTGCGTCGCCGCATCGTAGCCGGAGAGCGTGGCGCCGGGGGCGGGTGATTCTTGCGATAGATCGCCGACGGCGGACATCATCGTCGTGACGGGCGCACCCGTTTTCACCGGGGCGGGGGCAAGGATACCATTCGCGCGGCCACCGAGCGTCGCGTAGGTCGGCCCCGCATTGCTCGGATCACCGGCGATGGCGATATTCGGCGGTGGCTTGCTGACGAAAAGATTGTCGCCGAACTGGATGCGGCCACGGATCATCTCGACCGGGAGCAGGCCGTTCGTGACGCGACCGGGCGGGTCCGTCCACTCCATCCGCCCCTTGTCGAAATATTGGGCGAGGCGTTGGCCGGAGGGCGCGTCCCGATAGTATTCCGTCCGGCCACCGTCGGAGGTCGTCAGCGGCCCCCAGAAATTCGTCTCAATTGCCTCGCCCGCCACCCACTGCGTCTGGAATGCGGGCGTCGCAAACCCGGCCGCGCCCACCGGGAATGTGGCCATCCCGACCAGAACGAGCGTCACGCCGATGATCCATCCTCGTCGCATATGTATTTCTCCCCATCTACGACGCCGCTGCCTCGTCGTGATCCTTGATGCGGGGAGCATCATACGTCAATTGCCGGAGCGTGGTCGCGAGAATGTAAAAAGAGATCGCGAAGCCGAGTATGAGCAGGTGGAACATCGCGCTCCAGATGAGGATGATTCGCACATTCCGGGCGATGGCGGGCACGCCGCCGGGGCCGGAGCCATCGGCGAGTTGGAGGATCTGATTGGCGATCGTGTCCGTGTCCTGCGAGACGGACTGCACCTCCTGCCCGATCGTGCGGAGATTACCGCCGTTCGACGCGAGCGATGTGCCTGTTTTGTCCAGTTCGGTCGAAATGCTGCGCAGTTGCGCCGCCTCCTGGCGGAAGCTCGCCTCCACACCGGCGAGCGGGCGGGCGTTCGTGATCGGGACGGTGAAGTTGAAGACCCCGGCGGTCGCCTCGATCGTCCCGGCGGTGTCGCGGATTGTCCCGGACACCTGCGTGAGCGATGTCGTGGCGCTGTCCACAGTCGCCGCGCCTTGCGTACTCGCATCCGTGACGCTGTGGAGCGTCCGGGAAGACTGGGAGGCGGTGCGGCCGATCACACGGAGTTGCTGCTGCGCCGCCACCTCGGCACGGTCCATCTGCCGCCACGCATACAAGGAAACAACGATGCCGATCAGCGCCACAATGGCGGCGAAGACGGTGAAAAGCCGCACGGCGTCGAGCCAGCGGCGGACGAAACGCCGCGAGGTGCGCGGCCAGATATCCAGATCGAGGATCGCTGCCATCTCGCTCCACTCATTACACGCGCCGCACCCAGGGTTCCCTTGATGCACAATACGGGCCGGGAGCATCCGGCATTCCGCTCGGCATGGGAAGTATACGCCAGTGGGCAAAGCAGGCGATACATCGGGTAGGATAGTCGCGGCGTCCATGCACCGTTGAGGAAGGGACCGATCCGCCATGCAGGCTTCCGCGATACCGCCAGACGAAGCGCCGCTCCCGCTGCCCGAGGAGCAGGCCGCCGTTGAACCGCATCCGCCACCGCTGAGGGGTATCTTCCTGACGTGGCTGCGGATCGGCGCGTTCTCGTTCGGCGGCGGGGCGGCGACGCTCTTTTTGATGCGGCGTGAGTTCGTGCAGCGCCATCGGTGGCTGACGGGCGACCAGTACAACGAGGCATTCGCGCTCTCCAAACTGACGCCGGGAACGAATATTATCGCGCAGTCCATCGTGATGGGGAAAATGATGGCGGGGGCGGGCGGCGTGGTCGTCTCGCTCGCCGGGTTGCTCGCCCCTGCTGTCACGATCACGACGCTCCTTTCCGCATTCATCACCTTTGTGCAGGGCAACCGAGTCGCCGGAGCGGTGCTTGCCGGGATCGTTCCAGCGACAGGTGGGCTGACCTTCGCGATCGTCGTGCAAATGGGCGGTGGGCAACTCGGTCAGGGGTGGGACCGGGTACGCGGTCTGGTCGTGATGCTCGCCTGCGGCCTGCTCGTCGGCCTCGTGCATCTGCCCGTGCCGCTGATCCTCCTGACGATGGGCACGCTCGGCGCGCTCTTCCCCCATCTGCTCGGCATCCATCCGGCGACGCCAGCTACACCGCGCGCCGCGCCGACGCCGGACGAGGCGGCGCGCGCATGAACATCCTGTCGCTCTTCTGGCAGTTCCTGAAAGCGGGGCTGCTCTCGTTCGGCGGGCTGGGGAGTCTGCCGATCCTCGTCCAGAGCCTCGTCCACGATCGTGGCTGGGCGACAGAGGCACAGATCGGGCAGGCGCTCGCGGTCGGGCGGATCAGTCCAGGGCCGAATGGGTTGTACGTGATCTCGCTCGGCTACCTGATCGGCGGCATCGGCGGGGCGGGCGTGGCGGCGATGGCGAACGTCATCCCTTCCCTGCTCGTGTTGCCGCTCTCGGCGCTCCACCGGCGCGTCGCACAAAATCCGCGCGTGATCGGCACGATGCGGATGATCGGCCTCGCGGTTATCGGTATCCTCTTCTGGACGGCGTTCTCCATCGTGCGGGGCGCGGCGACCGGGATCGCGGACTGGTTGATCGCCCTCACCGCCCCGCTGATCGTCATCCTGCGGCCGAAATGGAATCCGATCTTCATCCTCCTCGCCGCAGGCATCATCGGGGTCGCGTTGCATTACTGAGGAGGAAGTACTGACCCGCCAGGGGCGCCAAGAAGAGAAAAGATGGTCGTGAAGGTGATTGATCTTTCTTACCTGTTCCTCCTTGGCGTCCTTGCGGGCGCCCTCTGGGCAGTATTGGCGGTTCAGCGTAGTATCGAAGGAGTGAGGGATGGAGAATAATGCGCGGGATGCGCTGATGAAGAAACTGGAACGGGCCGTCGAGGATCAGAAGCACACGATGGATGTGCTCGCGCGGCAGGTGGACGACCTGATGTTCTATCAGCGGCTCGGCGATGTCGCGGAGATCGAGATCGTTGCCTTCACCGGGCCACCGCCGCGCAACACCCCGAACCCGACCGCGCAAGGGGCGGGCAACCCGCTCGTCCTACGCGCCTACGTCTTCATCCCGCGCGATCTCGACCGAAACGTGAAGCATCCACTGATCGTGCAGGTGCATGGCGGCATCCACGCGAACTTCGGCTCCGGCGCGGCGAATGTCGTGCGCGAACTCGTGGAGCAGGGCTACACGGTGATCGCGCCGGAATACCGGGGGAGCACGGGTTATGGCCGCGACTTCTACGAGCAGATTGATTACGGTGGCCTGGAAACCGAAGATAGCTACGCGGCGCGCAATTTCGCTATCGAGACGTACCCGTTCCTCGATCCGGCACGCGTCGGCATCATCGGCTGGAGCCACGGCGGCTTGCACGCGCTGCTGAACATCTTCGACCATCCGGGCGACTACGCGGCGGCGTACGCGGCGGTGCCGGTCAGCGATCTCGTCGCGCGGATGGGTTACAAGGGCCAGGGATACCGCGACCTGATGTCCGCCCCGTATCACGTCGGCAAGACGGCGGAGGAGGATGTCGCGGAGTACCGCCGCCGCTCGCCGTCCTGGCAGGCGCACCGCTACATCGGGACGCCGCTCCTGATCCACACGACGACCAATGACGAGGACGTCAATGTGTTGGAAGTCGAACGGCTGATCCAGGCGCTCAAGGCCGAGGGGAAGGACGGGTCGTTCCAATACAACATCTACGACAATGCGCCCGGCGGCCATGCCTTCAACCGGCTCGACACGCCACTAGCGCGCACATCGCGTCGTGAGGCGTGGCACTTCCTCGCACCCTATCTCAAACCGGCGCGTCCGGTGTCAGAGTGACCGTCATGGGAGGAGCGATGCATGGCAGACCCATCGCGTGATGCTACCGACGATGCATGGAACTGGTCGGAGCGGGCAGCGAAATGGCGGCACTGGCACCCGATTCTCACCGAATGGTGGCGGGGCGTGACCGATCGGCTCATCGAGTGGGTGGAACCGGCGCCGGGGATGCGCGTGCTCGATCTCGCGAGCGGCACCGGCGAACCCGCGCTCAGCCTCGCCCCGCGCGTCGGGCCGGACGGCAGCGTGACAGCGACCGACGTGATCCCGGAGATGGTCGCCATCGCGGCGGAAAATGCAGCGGAGCAGGGCATCACGAACATGCGCTTCCAGCAGGCGGACGCGGGCGCGCTCCCCTTCCCGGATGCGTCGTTCGACCGCGTCACCTGCCGGTTCGGGGTGATGTACTTCCCCGATGTGCCGCGCGCACTTGGTGAGGTGCGGCGAGTACTCCGGCCCGGCGGTCGCGCCGTCTTCGCCGTCTGGGGGCCGCTTGAGCGGATAGATTATCTGACCAGCACCCTGAGCGTGCTCCTGCGCTACCAGACAAACCCACCTCCCGCGCCCGATCCCGACGCGCCCCATCCCCTGAGATTTGCAATGGCGGGCAAACTCTCCGCCGCCCTGCGCGCGGCCGGCTTCGCGGCGATCCGCGAGGAGACGCACAGCGTGCCGCTCCCCTGGCCGGGTACGCCCGAAGAATTCCTCGGCTACATCCGCAGCGACATGGTCACATTCGACACGCTGCTCCTCCGCATCCCATTGGCGCGGCAAACGACGGCGCTGGATGAAGTTTTCACGAGCATCCGCCAGTACGACGACGGCGAGTGCGTCCAGTTCAGCGCCGCTATCGTCGTCGCATCCGCGACACGGGAACCCTAACCCCGGCCCCTTCCCGCGAGGAAGGGGAGCAATACGGAGATTTCTTCCGGTTCCCCTCCCTCGCAAGGAAGGGTCAGGGGGTAAAAAAGAGCGTGCGCAGCCGATGGAGCAGCCGCCAACCGCGCCGTCGCCAGCGATTTCGGTGCAGCACGTCGGCCCAGATCGCATCAATCTGGAGCCGATCGGTGTTCGTTATCCCTATCGTCCTGCGAAAAATCTCATCCGGCATCATCCATCCCTCCCACGCGGCACAGACATTCCCGAAACGCGGCGCACGACCCCTTGCAAATCTGGCGATATTCGGTATTCTCGGATGTACGTACACGTTGTACGACGAGTATAACAGATGGTGGAAGCCGGGGCGCGCCGCGCCGAATCGTGGAGGAAAAACGTGAGGCAAATTGGAACAACACGCGCGTTGCGGAGCGCGCTCTATGGGGTGGCACTGGCGGGATTGCTCCTGGCGATCATCCTGCCGACGGTGGCGGCGAAGGATAACCCGCAGTTCCGGGTGCGCTTCCTCAATGCGGCACCGGATAGCGCGGGCGTTGACGTCATCATTGACTCGATCCAGGTTGCCAACAACGCGCCCTTCAAAACCCTCGGCACCTACCTTTCCGCGCCGGAGGGCAACTACGAGCTGAGCGTCTACCCCGCAGGCAAGCGGGCGCAGTCCACCGCCTACGTCTACAAACGCGGCTTCCGATTCAGCGCGCCGAAGGACTACACGATCGTCGTCCTCGGTCGGCAGGCGGACAACAGCATTGATGCCTCGATCGAGATCGACCGCAACACCCTCGACGGCAGCAACAACGCACAGGTCCGCCTCGGCAATTATATCCCCGGCACGGGCACGCTGACGCTCGCGACGGGCGGGACGAACACGGTGCTCGGCAACGCGAAGTTCGGGCAAACGGACAACTACGCGGCGATCGCGGCGGGCACGTATTCGCTCGTGCTGCGCGACGGCACTGGCGGGACGATTGCGAAGGGCGACACGGTCGCGCTCGGCCCGAACACCACCGTGAGCGTCTTCGCGCTCGGTCTCAGCGGCGGCACGCCGGGGCCGACGCTCCTCGTCAACACCGACAACGGGACCGTGCCCGCCCAACCGGTCGCCCCGCCGACAACCACACCCGCCCCGTCCACGCTGCCACCCGCCCCACCCGCGCCTGCGCCCACGTCAACGGCGAGCGCGGCGCTCCGGCAGGCGCTCCAGCCCGTCCCGTCGGTCGCGAGCACGGAGACGAAGGCCTTCTACGCGGCGACGGGGCACACAGTGGGCGGCGTTTTCAAGACCTACTGGGAGCAGCACGGCGGCCTGGAGCAGTTCGGCTACCCGATCACCGAGGAATACCAGGAGGTGTCACTGACCGACGGCAAGACGTACGTCACGCAGTATTTCGAGCGCGCCCGCTTCGAGCAGCACCCGGAGAACAAGGGCACGCAGTACGAAGTCTTGCAGGGCCTGCTCGGTCGCGAGATGTTCAAACTGCTCGGCGTCGGATAAACGATCTTTCCCCACCTCAACAAAGTGGCCCCTGCGGGGACAGGGGCCGGGGAAGAGGGGAAGGAAGTGTACGGAGATCAGGAGTTGAAGAGCGGCAACGCCTGGTAAGAGCCGCCAGGTAGCACGTCTGCCGGGTCGAAGCCAAGCCAGTTCTGAAGCATCGCGGCGTAGACTGTGCGGAAGTCCTGCTGCACCTTCAGGTTGCCGTTGTCGAGGTCCGTCAGGCTCGGCGCGTCGCCGTAGATGCCACCCTTGACGCTGCCGCCCATCACGAAGAGCGGGGCCGCGCTGCCGTGATCGGTGCCGTGCGAGGCGTTCTCGGTCGGACGGCGGCCGAACTCGGAGAAGGTCATCAGCGTCACATTGTCCGCATGGCCATGCGCCGTGAGGTCCTCCCAGAATGCGCCGAGGCCGTCGCCGAGGTAGCCCATCAGCTTGTCGTGCGTCTCGCGCTCGTTGGAATGGGTATCGAACCCGCCCGTCGCGAGATAGAGCACCCGCGCGCCGACGCCGCCGTGGATCATCTGCGCGACGGTCTGCAAGCCCGCGCCGAGTTGCGTCATCGGATACTTCACGGACGGGGTGTAGCCGACCGCGACCTTCGCGACGCCCGCCATCGCGTCCTGCGCGATGCCGTGGCTCGCCGTGATTAGTTTCGCGTACTTGTTGTCCGACGACGTGACGCTGTTCATGTAGTCGTAGATCGCGGAGACCGCGCCGGGGTCAATCTTGCCGACGGGCTTGTAGACGAAGTCCTTCAGCGAGCCGCCGAGCGCGATGTCCGTCGGCTGCATCCCGACCAACGCGCGCGGTGTCGTCACGCCGAGTGAGGCGGCGACGAGTGCGGGATGATTGGAAAGGTGATCGAGCGCGTGACCGATCCAGCCGAGCGTGCCGACATCCTTATCGTTGTCGTCCGCCGTCATCCAGATGTCGGTCGAGCGGAAGTGCGAGAAGTTCGGGTGCGGATACTCGACGCCCTCGACGACGGCGAGGGTGCCCTTACCGTACATATCGGCGAGCGATTTCAGGCCGGGATGGAGCGCGAGGCTGTCGGTGATCGGCAGCACGTCGGTGATCTTCTGGCCGATCGTCGGGCGCAACTGCTGGTACGTCGAATCCTTATAGGGGATAACCGTATTCAGGCCGTCATTGCCGCCGGCGAGTTGGAGGACGACGAGCGTGCGATCCTCCGGGTTGGCGGGGATGCCCGCGCCCGGTGTCAGGTTCGGGACGTAGAGCGGCGCGGCGCTCGCCTCGCTGGAGAAGCCCCGAAACAGCGGGATGCCGCTCGCGGCGAGGCCGATGCCGAGGGCGCTACCCGCGCCATACTTCAGGAACTGGCGGCGGGACGGCATAAATGGTTCGCGTTCGTGGTCTGACATTATGTTTGCTCCTTTAGCGGGCCTGGAAACCCGGCCCGGCGAGAATCACCTGTGCGACGGCGCGCCGCCCATCGGGGATGTTCCCCAGCGCGGTCAATTTGCCTCGGACATCGTCGGCAATCGGGATACCACCGAGCCGGTCGGCCAGTTCCCCGATCCAGGCGTCGTCCGCCTTGCCGGAAAGACTGCCGCTCTTCATCACCATGCCGCCCGCGAGATTGAAGCGCAAAACCTGATTGGATGGGCTGATCCATGCCGGCCCATTCGGCCAGCCGCCGACACTCGGCGGGTAGAAGAGCCGCATCCCCTGCATCTGCAACATCTGGTCAATCTGCTCGCCCGTGACGTCCGCTTCCAGCCCGCGCACCGCACCGACCGTCCACGCCGCCGGGTTCTTGATGTGCGCGTTGGCCGCACGCTCCGGCGTGAAAGCATCGCTGGTGAATAGGGCGCGCAGGACGCTGCGGATCTCGCCACCGGTCGCATTCCAGGCATCGAGCATCGGCGCGAGGTCGCCGTCCGTCGCATCATCACCGACGATCCAGCGGAAGAGCTTGCTGCTGACATACTTCGCCGTCTGTGGCTTGCCGGCGAGCATCCGCGAGAAGTCGTCCAGGTTGAACGCGCCCGTCTGGCCGAGGATCGTCTTCGTGCCGTCGTCGAACCGTTTCGGCTCGAAATTCACCTGACCATCGTACGAGAGCGTCCAGCCCGTGCTCGCCCGCGCGCCCTCGCGCACATCCTGCTCGGTATAGTTGCCGATGCCGAGCGTGAACAGTTCCATCACCTCGCGCGACCAGTTCTCGTTCGGGTGGCCTTTGACATTGGTCTCGCCATCGAGCCAGTGGAGCATCGCCGGGTCCTTGGAGACGGCGATCAGCAAGTCAACGAACTTCCCCGCTCCCTGCGCGCGGAACAACTGGTTCTGCCCCAGCATATAGGCGGGGCGGCGGACCTTATCGTTCGCGGTGGCGAAGTGGTTGTGCCAGAAAAGCGTCAGGTTCTCCTGCAACGGCGCACCCGTCGTGCGCATCAGGTTCGCCCACCACGAGGCGGCCATCTTGATACCCTGCTGATTGGCCTGATTGATCTCTTTCGCCAGTTGCGTCTTCTCGTCGCCGGTCAGTTGTCCCTTGCGCTGGGCGGGCCAGGGCGGCAGGTCCGGCGCGTTCGCCGGTGCGTCGGAATAGTTGAGAATATCGTCTACTGCGGCGGCGTAGCCCTTCGCAGTTGCTGCGTCCACCTGGGCGGGGGTGGCGCCCATCCCGGCCCGCCAGAGCAGCAATTGTACGCGTTCACGATCACCCATCGGTGCCTCCAGTTGATATAAAACCCGTTGTGGCATAGCGCATCACCGTACTTCCACCGCACTGATGCCGTCATGCGTTTTCAATCCTTACACGTCGGAGGGCGCCCCGCAGTTTCATCTTCGAGAGTGCGGGAACCAAACCGGGGAGAACCGCAATGAGCGCGAAGGACGCAGAGGACGCAAAGAAAATGCAAGGAGAGTCTGGGGATGTGTCTCTCTGTATCCTTCGCGTCCTTCGCGCTCTTTGCGGTTCTCCCCGGTTTCTCCCTATCGTGTCTGATAGCCCGGCCCCGCGAGGAGTATCTGGGCGATGACGCGCTTGCCGTCCGGGCCGCTGCCGAGGGCAACGAGTCTGCCGCGCAGATCGTCGGCGATCGGGATACCGCCGAGGCGATCGGCGATTTCATCGAGGAAGGCGTCGTCCGCCTTGCCGGAAAGCAGGCCCGCCTTGCTGACGAGGCCACCGGCGAGGTTAAAGCGACTCACCTGATTGGACGGGCTGATCCATGCCGGGCCGCTCGGCCAGCCGCTAACATTTGGCGGGCGGAAAATCGTCATGTCCTGTGCCGTCATCATCCCGACGAGTTGCTCGCCCGTGATGTCCACCGTCAGGCCACGCAGGACACCGACCGTCCACGCCGCCGGGTTCTTGACGTGCGCGCTCGTCGCCCGCTCGACGGTGAAGGCATCGCTGGTGAACAGGGCGCGGAGCACGGCGCGGATTTCGCCACCGGTGGCATTCCAGGCATCGAGCATTGGTGCGAGGTCGGCAGCAGTCGGGTCGTCGCCGACGAACCAGACGAACAGTTTCTGCACGGTCCGCTTCGCCGTCTGCGGCTTGCCGGCGAGCATCCGCGAGAAGTCGTCCAGGTTGAACGCGCCCGTCTGGCCGAGGATCGTCTTCGTGCCGTCATCGAACCGCTGCGGATTGAAAGCGACTTTGCCGTCGTATGCGAGTGTCCAACCGGTGCTCGCTCGTGCCCCCTCGCGCACGTCCTGCTCGGTATAGTTGCCGATGCCGAGCGTGAACAGTTCCATCACCTCGCGCGACCAGTTCTCGTTCGGGTGGCCTTTGACGTTCGTTTGATTGTCCAGCCAGATCAACATCGCCGGGTCCTTGGAGACGGCGATCAGGAGGTCAACGAACTTGCCCGCTCCCTGCGCACGGAGCAACTGATTCTGCCCCAGCATATAAGCGGGCCGATCCACTTTATCGAGCGAGGTGGCGAAGTGGTTGTGCCAGAAAAGCGCGAGATTCTCTTGCAATGGCGTCGAGCTGGTACGGAGCCGGTCCGCCCACCATGCGAGCAGCATCTGATTGCCCTTCGCACGCGCATTATTCCGCTCGCGCTGCGTGGCGATCGCGGATTTTGTGTAGCTCGCCTTCTCGTCCGCGCCGAGGAATGTGGTGGGTGCGACCGGCCATGGTGGGATAGGCGGTGGCAACGCGGATTCGTCGGAGTAGTTTAGCATATCCTCGACGGCTTGCGTATAGCCCTTGGCGGTCGCGGCATCCACCTGCATCGGCGTCGCGCCGAATCCTGCCCGCCAGAGCAGGAGTTGTACCCGTTCTCGTTCGCTCACTGCTGCGTCCCTGCTTTCTTGCCCCAATGTCATGCGGAAACACCGAAAACACGCGTTTCGCGTGCCTGCTCCTCCATACACGCGCGAGCGACACGGATCGTTTCATTTCTCCTCACCCAGCCCCTCTATTGCTTATCAGCGATGGAGAGGGGGAAGAGGGAGTATTGGTTCCAGGAGGTCGGTGTCCGTATCTCCACATCGTAAGAATACAGTAAGGAGTTAGCAAGCGGCGAGTAACGCCCCACGTGCATCCTGAGGGTGTCGAACGGTCTGTTCCGATCAGGGGGTGCTCCCGTGCAACCACGCGTTTTTGCCGTCATTCCCGCGCTCAACGAAGAAGCGGCCATCGGACAGGTGGTGCAAGACCTGCCGCGCGATCTTCTAGACCAGGTGATCGTCGTGGACAATGGCAGCACGGACGATACCGGGACCGCCGCGTGGGAAGCGGGGGCGGTCGTCGTCACCGAACCGGAGCGCGGCTACGGCGCGGCCTGTGCGGCGGGTGTCGCGCTCGCCCGGCGACTCGGCGCGACGGTGATCGTCCTGCTGGACGGCGACGCGAGCGATGTGCCGAGCGATCTGCACGCCATCCTCGCACCTGTCCTCGCGGATGACGCGGATTTTGTGATGGGTTCGCGGGCACGCGGCACCGTCGAACCGGGCGCGCTGACACCGCAGCAGCGGTTCGGCAACTGGCTGGCGGCGCGTATCCTCCGGCGCTACGGCCTCGCAATCACCGACCTCGGCCCCTTCCGCGCTATCCGCGCCGACGCCCTCGCCCTGCTCGACATGAACGAGCGGACCTACGGCTGGTCCACTGAAATGCTCGTCAAGGCGGCCCGCGCGGGCCTGCGGGTGCGAGAAGTGCCGGTCTCGTACCGAAAACGCGCCGGTGGAAAGTCGAAAGTCGGTGGAACAGTTCGTGGAAGTATCAAGGCGGCGATTGTCATTCTCCAGACCGCGTACCGCTATGCGGGGTGGCTGCCCAACCCCCCAACCCCCTTCCCGATACGGGAAGGGGGAGCCGAAGCCATCGCGAGTACACGATGAACGCTCAAGGCTGTGCCGATTCCGACGTTCCGTATTTCTCTCCCTCTCCTTGCCAGCGCAATGGAGAGGGGGCAGGGGGTGAGGTTTCCCATGAGTATCGCTGTCACACCGCGCCGCGCACTCGTGATCGGGGCGAAGGAACCGGTGCCGGGCAATGCGAAGACCAGGCTGGGGCGCGCGATCGGCGACCCACGGGCCGTCGAGTTGTATCGCGCGTTCCTTGCCGATCTCGCTAATCGCTTCCGGCGCGCGGCGCGCTCGTACGACCTCCTTTGGGCCTTCGCCCCCGCCACAGCGAACTTTCCTGCCATCGTCGGCGCGGCAGACGGCTACTTTGCGCAGGAAGGCACGGACTGGACGGAGCGACAGCGGCACATCTTCCGCTGGACGGCGGCGCGCGGCTACGACCACACCGTCTTGATCGCCTCCGACTCGCCGCAGTTGCCCGCGCGCACCGTTTCCGCCGCATTCACCGCCTTGGAGGGCGCGATGGCGACGCTCGTTCCGACCTACGATGGCGGCTACAGCCTGATCGGGCAGCGGAGCGGCGTGGACATCCTCGGCGCCGTCCCGATGAGCACGGCGACCGTCTACGATGACCTGCGCACCAACGCGAGGGCGCGCGACATCTCGCTCCATTCCCTCGCCGCGACCTGGGATGTGGACGAGGCGGCCGACCTCGATCGCCTTGCCTCCTACCTCGCCGGACCGCACGACGCGCCCGCCACCGCCGCCGCCTTCCATCGCCTGCGTCTCTCCGAAGATGTCGCGCCCCGTCGGTTTGGTCCACTGGCGCACGACCGGCTCGCGGCGGCGGGGGGTGAGGACTAATGGCGACGGCACTTGTGACCGGCGGCGCGGGGCTGATCGGCTCGCACATCGTTGATCTGCTCGTGTCCGAGGGCTGGCAGGTGCGCGTGCTCGACAACTTCGAGCCGCAAACGCATCGCAACGGCCCCCCAGCATGGCTGAATCCGCGCGCCGACTACCAGACCGGTGATGTGCGCGACCGCACCGCCCTTCGCGCCGCGCTTGATGGCGTGGAGGTCGTCTTCCACGAGGCGGCGTATGGCGGCTATATGCCGGAGATCGCCAAGTATATCGAGGTCAACTCGTACGGCACCGCACTCCTGCTCGAAACGATCCGCGACGAGCGGCTGCCCGTCCGCAAGGTTGTCGTCGCCTCCTCGCAAGCCGTCTACGACGAAGGGGCATATCGGGGGAGCGACGGCGCGCAATTCTTCCCGGAAACGCGCCCTCTCGCGCAGTTGCAGCAGGGTATCTGGGAAGTCCTCGATGCGACTGGGCATCCCGCGACGCCCGTGCCAACGCCGGAACGCACGCCCATCGGCGGCCAAACCATCTACGCGATCTCGAAAGCGGATCAGGAACGGCTCGTGATGACATGGGGGCGGCAGACGGGAACGCCGACAGTCGCGCTCCGCTACTCCTGCACGTATGGCCCGCGTCAGAGCATCTATAACCCGTACACGGGCGTGATCGCCATCTTCTGCACGCGCCTCCTGAATAACCTCGCGCCGATTCTCTACGAAGATGGGCAGCAAACGCGCGACTTCTGCTTTGTGGAGGACATCGCCCGCGCCAACCTCCTCGTCGGCACGGACGACCGCGCGAACGGCGGCGTCTTCAATGTCGGCAGCGGCGTCGGCACGACGATTGGCGACCTCGCCCGTCTGCTCGCGACGACGCTCGGCGTTTCGATTGCGCCGGAGTTCCCCGGCGAGTTCCGCCCCGGCGAGATCCGCCATCTGACGAGCGACATCGGCCAAATCACCGCGCTCGGCTGGCGACCCCAAGTGCCGCTCGCGGACGGCATCGCCCTCTACCTCGGCTGGATTCGCACCCAGGGCGATGTCGCCGATTACTTCACCGCTGCCGCCGCCCGCCTGCGCGAGCAGCGCATCGTCCACGCCGCGCATACACACGGGGATGTCTGACAGGAAAGGGTACGACAATGAAGACGGCAACGACTGAGGAAATGATGAGTGACACGACCGATGTCGGCAGTCCGGGGCTGATCGGCGTGATTGCCGCGCTCTGGATGACGGCAGCGATGTTCGGCCACCGCCTCTTTTTCGGTATCGCCTCCGTACCGGGGTTGATTACCGAGCGCATCGTCCCGCTCGTACCGGGCCAGGCATCCGGCAATATCCTCGGCATCATCGGGCAGTTCGCCAAACTGATCCCCGAACTCTCGTCGGTCGGCGCGCAACTGCTCGTCGGCGGCGCGGCGGCAATCCTGTATGCCCGCTCGTGGGGCAAAGAAGACGCGCCCGCTTGGAAACAATGGGCGTTTGGGCCGCTCGTCGGGCTGGGTCTCTGGGCCGCGACGCTCGCCACACTCTGGCCCGTTTTGCCCGAGAACTACCACGGTCATTCCCTCGCCACCGGTCGCACGCTGACGATCCTCGCGATCTTTCTGGACTACCTGTTCTTCGGCATCCTCCTACCCGTCCTCTTCATGCTCGCCCGGCGGCGCGCACCCGCCGACGCGATGGCAACCGATGTGGGAGCGCAGACGGTGACGCGGCGGCGGGCAATCACGCTTGCTGGGGCGGGTGCGCTGGTCGCCTTCGGTGCGTTCTCGCTCGGCCTCCGGCGCATCTCGACGCTCGGCTACGACGGCAAGCGCCCGAAGCGGCCTGTCCAGCCGATCACGGACAACGCGACGTTCTACAGCGTCACCAAAAATCTCGCCGACCCGCAGATCGCCAATGCCGATGTCTGGCAATTGGCGATCGGCGGCAATGTCGCGAACCCGATGACGCTCTCCTTCAATGACCTCAAGGCGCTGCCCGCCGTGGACGAGACGGCGACGCTCGCCTGCATCGGCAACCCGCTCGGCGGCGGGCTGATCAGCACGGCGGCCTGGCACGGCGTGCCGCTGCAGGCGTTGATTGACATGGCGAAACCGGCCCCCGGCGCGACCCAGGTCCTCTTCACGGCATCGGACGGCTACACGAACACGATGGAGTTCGACAAAATCGCGGCGGAGGGCGTGATCGTCGCCTACGGCATGAATGGCGAGCCGCTCTCCCAGAAGCACGGCTTCCCCGCCCGGATCATCACGCCGGGGCGGTACGGCGAGAAGCACGTCAAGTGGGTGACGCGCATCGAGATCAACAATGACCGCACCAAAGGGTTCTACGAGTCGCAGGGATGGGATCGCGCGGCGGTCGTCAAGACCCTTTCGCGCATTGACTTCCCGGTGAAGGGCGACACGGTAGCGCCGGGCCAGCCGATCACGATCCAGGGGATCGCCTACGGTGGCCTGCGTGGTGTGAGCAAGGTCGAGGTGACGACCGACGGCGGCGGGACATGGCAGCCCGCGACGATCACCGCGAACCCCTCACAGCAGTCGTGGGTGCTTTGGGAGTATCCGTGGACGCCGCCGAAGAATGGCGCCTACAAACTCGGCGTGCGCTGCTACGAGGGCAACGGCGCCCTCGGCAAGACAGAGGCGAACGCCAGCGGCGGCGCTCCCCAACCAGCGAAGGATGCCGAGAACTTCCCCGATGGCGCATCCGGCATCCACTTCGTCGAGGTCGCGGCAAAATAGCAATGAGCAATGAGCAGGCACCCTGCGTAGGGGCGATTCGTGAATCGCCCTCCCCGATTCGTGATTTGACGTTCGCGGCGGCCGGATGCTCTGGGGAGGGCGATTCACGAGTCGCCCCTACGCAAGAATGGTCGCGCCGAACATCGTGCCATGTCTATCGCGAAAAAGCATCAACCCTTGTTACGTACATCCTCGCTGCACTCGCGGGGATCGGCTTCGCGGTCGCGGCGGTGCTGCATCACCGGGCCTTTCACTCGGCGGCGAACGACCTCGCGTTTTTCGATCAGATCATTTGGAACAGCGCGCACGGCCGGTTGTTCGCGACTTCGTTCGTGCCGTACAACTTCCTCGGCCAGCATGTCCAGCCCGTGTTGCTGCTCTACGCGCTGCTCTACCGCCTCTGGCCCGCACCGGAATTGCTGCTGATTTCGCAGTCGCTCATCGCCGCAGCGGCGGCAATTCCGTTGTTTCACGTGGCACGTCACCTGATCCGACATGATGTCCTCGCCGCAATCATCGCCGGGGCATATCTCCTTTCGCCGTACCTCCATCACGCGGTTAACTTCGATTTCCACCCGGAAACGATGTCGCCTTTTTTCGCCTTCCTCGGCTACCGCTTCATCCTCGATGGGCGGCGGCGCGCGGCGGTTTGCGCGTTGCTGCCGCTGCTCCTGCTGAAGGAGGACACGGTACTGCTCCTGCTCGGCATCGCCTGGCTCTGCTGGCTGCGGCGGGAGCGGCGACTGGGGGCGACACTGGCGGGCATCGCTGTCGGCTGGGGCGCGGTGGCGACGCTCATCATCATGCCCCACTTCCGTTCCGGCCCCTCCGACCTCGAAGAACGCTACGGCTACCTCGGCAGCGGCGCGGCGGACATCCTCCTCGGCCTCGGCACGCACCCGCAACGCGCCCTCGCGCATCTGCTGACGTGGGCGACGGCGCTCACCCTGCTCGGCATCATCGGGAGCGCGGGCTTTCTGCCCATCGCCGCCCCCACCGAACTGCTTGCCGCCACGCCGCTGCTTGCTTTTCACCTGCTCTCGACCCATACGCCGCAAGCGCACCTCCGCCTCCATTATTCCGCAGAAGTCCTCCCGCTCATCTGGATCGCGGCGGTCTGCGGGCTGGCGAACCTAACCCCCGGCTCCTTCCCGCGAGGAAGGGGAGGGGAAGGGAGTCTCCGCGAGAGCAGGATGTTTCGGGGAACATCACGGCATTACGAAGAGTCACCCCTTCCCACGCCGAGGGCACGGAAGGGTCTGGGGGTTAGGTCCCTCTCCCTCGCCTTCCTCATTCTCAGCGCGGCGATTGCCTTCTGGGCTGCAAGCCCGTTCCCGCCCGCGCGCGGCTTCGATCCCGCCCGATTCGGGACGGATCAGGCGCACTGGCAGGTGGTGGCGGAGGCAATCGCGCTGATCCCGCCGGATGCCTCGGTCAGCGCGCAAACCGGGCTTGGTCCACACCTCGCACATCGCACCGCGCTCGACGAATTCCCTGACGGCATCGGCGCGGACTACATCCTGCTCGACGCGCGCGGCGACATTGCCCGCCCCTACCGCGCGCTCTATCCCCCCGCTCTCGCCGCCCTCCCCACCGAAGGCTACGCTCCCCTCTGGTCCCGCGACGGCATCACCCTCTACAGAAGAAATACTTGACGACTTCGCGATCCTCACCAAGTGCGATTGTATGCGATAGCCGTCTTGGCCGGAGTTCGACAAATGAGATGTACGTGATGTATAGTGTGTACGCGATATACGCAATGGAGAAGGCGGGTGTACGATGGTAACGGTGAAGAAGCGGACACGCAACGGTCTCCAGGGGCCGCAGCGGCTCCGCAAGGCGAACGGGCGATTTGTTGTCACGATCCCCGATGAGGACGTGACGGCGCAGGGCATTGAGGAAGGGGACCTCGTCTTCGTGACGGTGCGCGCGGCGGATGTTCGCCCACGTCTCTCCCCACGGCGGGAAAGCCTACTGGACGAAAGTCTGCACGAGAACGCGGACGTCTACCGGCATCTCGCCGGCCGTTAGATGCCGAACTACCTCACGCTCCTTGATGTCGTTGCGATCCACGGGCGCGTGATGCGGGCGGGCGGGTATGAACCTCGCCCATTGCTGCGCCCCGAACTGCTGGAAAGCGCACTCTATCGTCCGCAGCAGGCGGCATACTACGAAGGAGCGGATACGCTTCGGCAGGCCGCGCTGCTCGCTGTCTTCATTTCAGAGGCGCAAACATTCGAAGATGGGGACAAGACGACCGCCTTTGCCTGTCTGGATGTGTTTCTGAGAGATAATGGCTATCTCCTGCACCGCGCACAACGTGCGGTCGCGGACGCGCTCATCGCGATTACCAATGACCGCGACGGGTGGGAGCAAGCCGTCATGGCGCTGGAAGTCTTGTTGCGTGAAAACAGTCGGCCACCGGAGGAGCATCAATAATGGACCGTGCCGTCCATTCCCTACTCGATACCGTCCTCGAAGCGCATCGTTCCTTGCTAATTGGCACGGTGGCAGGAGGCGTGCCGCAGTTTAGTGAGACGCCGTATGCGTTCGCCCACACGGCGGACGCGCTTTCGTTCGCCTACGCGGTGCCCGAGGATTCGGCGGCACACCGGGCGCTGAAGCGGCACAATAGCGTCGCCTTCCGCGTCGGCACCGCCGAAGGCGCGATGTGGATGGAAGGAAGTGGGCGCGCGGTGATCGTCCATGACCGCGCGGTGAACGCCGACCTGTTGCGGCAGATCGGCGCGCGGATGGCGGATGATGCGAGGCCGCAGCCGAACACGCACCGTGCGGTGCGGATCGTGCCGGAAACGGTGACGGTCGCGGCGAAGCGGGACGGGACAATCCAGGCGCAGCCGATCACCTTCGCGCCCGGTGCGCAGCGCTGGGGCTATCCGGGCAGCACGATCAATGAACGGTTGGAGCGGTTCGCGGCGGTGACGCGGGCGAATGTCGTGCCGGTGATGGCGATGCCGGTGAGCATCGGCGCGGCGCTGGCGTGGCAGCGGGAGGGTATTTTCCGGCCCCTACCCTACGCACTGACCCTCGTCGGCGCGGTGGCGGCACACCTCGCCTCGAATGTCACGAACGACATCTTCGACTTCCGCTCCGGCGCGGACGAGCGAGCAATCGCGATGGCGGCGGAAGGGACAGTGGACACCTCCTCCGGCGCGCTGACGGGCGGCATTCTGTCCGAGCGACAGGCGAACCTGCTCGCGGCGGGGCTGTGGGGCACGGCGCTCTTGTGTGGCGTCGGGCTGACGAAGACGAGCGGCCCGGCGGTGCTCGGTTTGGCTGCGGCGGGCTTCGGGTTCGGTACACTCTACGTTGCGCCGCCACTAGCCTATGGGTACATCGGCCACGGACTCGGGGAGGCGGGCATCCTCGCCTCGTTCGGTCTCCTGCCAACGCTCGGCTCCTATTACGCGCAGACCGGAAAGCTCGACTGGGCACCGGTGATCGCCGCGCTCCCGCCCGGCCTGTTCACGACGGACGTGCTGCTCAATCACCACTTCTTCCACTGGCGCTCCGACAAAGCGGCGGGCAAGATGACACCTGTCGCCGTTCTGGGCGAAGAAAAAGCGGCAAACCTCTCGCGCGGGCTGGTGATCGCGGCGTGCGCATCCGTCCTCATCGGTATCAAGGCGAGGGTGTATCCGAAAATCGCGCTCGCCAGCCTGTCGTCCGTCGCGCCCGTCCTCGAAAAACTGGGCGAGGTGGGCACAGGGAACAAAGGCGCCGTCTTCTACGGCGAGATGATGGATCGCACCGTCAAAGGCAGTAGCCGGCTCGGATTGTATCTGCTCGGCAGCCTCGTGCTGAGTGGCATCGTGGAGAGATTGCGCGCCAGACACTGTGCGAGCGCGAAAGGGGTGACGGAAGCATGATACAGTATGCATGAAGGCGTATTTGGGAAGGAGTCTGCAGTGCTAACCAAGTATATTGACGCAGCGATACGTCATGCGCATTACGAAATCCTGCCCGATGATGGGACAGTATATAGTGAAATACTCGATACCCAAGGTGTATGGGCAAATGCAGATACCGTTGAAGCGTGTCGCGACGAATTGCGAGAAGTATTGGAAGATTGGCTACTTCTCGGCTTCCGGCGGCAGATTACCCTGCCCGTGATAGATGGGATTGACCTCAACGCACGAGCAGTTGCGTAGTGCCTCCGTTTGGGCCGATCAAGCGGCGTGACTTGATTCACACATTGACGAAGGTCGGTTTTCGTGGGCCGGAACCCGGCACGAAGCATAATTTTATGGTACGCGGCAACCAGCAAGTTCGGTTGCCAAACCCCCCATCAAGGCGATATTAGCGTAGATTTGCTGCTTCGTATTCTCCGTCGGGCGGGCATCAGCCGCGAGGAATGGGAACGGCTGTAATCTCGGCCACTCGGCACGAATCGAGAAAGCAGAACCAAATGCCGGAATCTGAAACGATGTACACTATCACCCTCCGCGTCGGGGAACGCGATTTCCCGGCGACGCTGAAAGCGATGGACATTTTTCATGAGGCGTTGGAGCACGCGATCCCGGCGGAGTTGCGGCGCGGACATCGCCTGCGCATCCGCACGCCGAAGAACGAAATCGTCTACCCCGATATGTTCGTCGGCGAGACGGTCGCGCACTTCGGCACAGCGTTATTTATTGTCCACGCCGAGCCGCTAACGGGCGAACCCGGCCCGTTCCGCACCCTCGCCTTCGATCACCTCGCCATCACTGTAGCGGATCGCCCCGCCGCGCGCGACTTCTTCCACGATGTGGTCGGCATGCAGATCATGCGCGACGATCCGCACCAGACGGTGCTGACGACGGGCCTCACCTCGCTCTTCATCTTCGGCACGGAAATCGCGCCGCTCTCCGACGGCGTCCCTTCGCGCTGGCACCACCTCGGCTTCATCGTGGACGATCTGGAGCGGTGCTATTACCACCTGCGCGCGCACGGCGCGGAGATCGTCTCGGACTTCACGCTGCTGGAGCGCGACGAGCGATGGTCGCTCTACTGCCATTACCGCAACGGCGATGTCGCTTTCATGCTCCAGTTCTCCGAAATCCGCGACGGCTACCGGGGCGTCCACACCGACGCGACGGAGTTCATGTACGACTACCTGCGCGGTCGGTATGGCGTGCGCTTCGCGGACGGCGAATGAGTGCGCCTGCCATTGTCGCGCGGAGTATCACACCGGAACGCGCGACGGCATTCCTCGGACAAGACCCCATCGCGAATGTCGAACTGCTCGGCGCGCTCCGGTACGACCGCGAGATTCGGTGCATCGGCGCGCTACGGGAGAGCGTGCTGGAGGGCGTCCTCGTCGTCGCGCGGGAGGACGATGATACGCTGGCGGCGCGCTTCGAGGCCGCCGAGGGCGACACACTCCTGCCGCTGATCGCCGCCTGCCCGCCCGAAGTGCGGCGGATCGCCCTCCATCGCGCATGGATGCTGCCCATGCTTAGCGCCGCATTCAGGCTCAACCCGGAGCAGCCGAGCGACACCGTCTTCGCGGCGACGACGCTCGCGCTGCCGCCCGCGCCCGTCGTCCGACTCCTGCGCGCGGCGGATGTGCCAATCGTGGCGGTGAGCGCGGCGATGATGGGCGTCACGGCACTGCTCGATGGACTTAGGCGGGGGTTTCGACCGTTCGGCATCTTCGCGAACGGTCGGCTGATCGCTCACGCAATCGCCGCGAACACGACTGATTGGACGGAAGAGGTGATGTCCGTCTGGGCTGCCCCACGGCAACGCGGGCAGGGGCTGGCAACGGCAGTCGTCGCCACAACGGCGACAGACATCGTCAGCCGTGGAAAAATCGCTATCTACGTCGCGGCGGTGACGAATCGCGCGTCCCAGCGCGTCGCCACCAAAGTCGGCTTCCAGCCATCCTACGACACGACGACGTACCGCGTCATGCCGCGCTGAAGACTATTTACACCGTCAGGGCACCCTCCATCACAGGCGGGCCGGTGGGCATGGCGGCCGGTCTCGTCTCCGGCTCGGCGGTGATGACGACGGCATGGATGCCGTTGAGGTTGCCGGGCAGCACGAGCGTCGTCTCGTTGCCACCACTGAATGTCCCGACATCCCAGTAGGAGCCATCCTGTTTTTGCAGCCAGACGCGATAGGTCTGACCGGCCGCAGCGCCGGGGAAGCCCTTGGCGAGGAAGACGACTTTGCCGCCGTCCGCCGACGATTCGATCAGCGTTGCGTTCGCACTCGGCGCGTTCTGCGTGCCCGCCATCGTGTAGGCGTGGACACCCGAGGCAGCAAAGCGCACGATGTCCCGATCGCGGTTCGCCTGCGCCACATCCCGATGTAGGTTGATATTCCAGCCACTGAGGCCGATCACTGCGATTAGCAGCGCCGCAGCGGCGAGCCAGCCAGGAGAAAACCTTGTGCGGCGGTGTTCCCGCGCTTCCGTGATCGAGCGCGGCGGGATTGCCGCCACGCGTTCGGGCCGGGCGTACGAGGCGACAGGATCGCTGGGAATGCCCATCTCGGCCCGCGCCCCGGCGAGGACACGCTCTTTCAGCGCCATACTCGGGCGAGCAGGAGCAGCGTCCACGTCGGCATAAACTTCCGGCAGGACAGCGGCGATGGCCGCGAACTCCTCGTAAAGCAGCGCGGCATCGGCATCGTCGGCGATGAGCCGGCGGGCCACGTCCGCTTCCGCCGCCGTCACGCTGCCGAGGGCATAGGAAGCGACCAGCGCCTGCCGCTCCGCATGCGCATCGGTCATCTCGGTATCCTGCTCGCTCCGTGCATCGTCGTTCATGTACTCTTCGTTTCCAGTGTGGCCGGCGCCAGGGTGACACGCATCTTCTGCATTCCGAGGCGGATGCGGCTCTTGACCGTCCCAAGGGGGATGCCGAGCCGTTCCGCCACTTCCGTATTCGAGTAGCCGCCGAGGAACGCGAGCGTCACCGCCTCGCGCTGCTCCTCGGGCAACTGTGTCAACGCCGCCCGCACCTGCGTCGCGTCCAGCCCCTGCGACACCTGCGCCCAGACGTCGTACGCATCACCCGCCGGGAGTTCGACCGTCATTTCGTCAATCGGCTCGGTCGGCTGCCGGGGCTTAAGACGGCGAACCGCATTGAGCGCGCGGTGATGCACAATGCTGAAGAACCATGTGCGCGCATTGCCACGCTCCGGCTTGAAGGTGCGCGCATAGCGCCAGAGGGCGAGAAACGCCTCCTGCACGACATCTTCCGCCAGCGCGTGATCGCCGTTCATGATGCGATAGGCGAGCGCGAATGCCGGCCGATGATGCCGGTCATAGAACGCCTCGAAGCACGCGAGCGCTTCCGCCCCGCCCGCCGCCATGCGAGCGACAAGCGCATCATCCGTCAGACTGCCATCCGTCACGAGTGCACCTGGTTCCTAGTGGTAATACTCTGTTACGCGCATACCGGATCAGTCACGACGGTATCGCGCACGATAAAACGAGCGCAGTATAGCATGCGGGAACCTGATCTCCGGCCCCCTCCGAGAACAAATTGCCCCCTCCCGATGCGGAAGGGGGCTGGGCGCAGAGGGCAGGCAAGCGGCTACTTCTTCGTCCAGTGCGCGATGTTCCAAAGGTCGGAGTCCCAGTTTGTCAGGTTGATGCCGTCCATCCCCTTGACGTGCGCGGAGAGATACCGCCGCGCAACAAGGGGGATTTGGGCGTAGTCGCCGACGACGATTTGGTCGAGTTGCTTGAAGATCGCCGCCCGCTTATCAGGGGCCAGTTCGGTCTTCAATTTCTCCACGAGTCCATCGTACTCCGGATTCACCCAGCGCATGACTTGCGTTCCTTTCCAGCCGTTCGACTTCTGAGCGATCTGGCTGGAGGCAAAGTCACCGAAGAACTGCTGATAGTCCGGCAGGCTGGAACCGTTTGTGTAGACTTCGATGTCCGTTTCGAAGCGGGTCCGGTTGTCCGGGTTGTCCGGTTGCCCGAAGAAGACGCCTGCATCGACATTCCGTATTTCCACTGTGATACCGATGTCTTTGAGGTTCTGCTTGATCAGTTGCGCCTCTTTGTCGCGCACCGAATTGACGGAGGTGCGGAAGGTGATCGAGAACTTCTTGCCATCCTTCTCACGGATACCGTCCGCACCCTTCTTCCAACCGGCGGCGTCGAGCAGATCGCTCGCCTTCTTCGGATCGTAGGTGAAGGCAGGGCCTTCATAGACCGCCGGGATCGTCGTGTTCGTCGCGACGCCCGCGAGACCATAGAGATTGTCTGCCATGGACTTGCGGTCAATGGCGAGGGCGAGCGCCTGCCGGACATTCTTATCTGCCCAGAACGGGCTTTTCGACTTCGGGCTGCTCTTCTCGCCGTCTACGTCAATGCTCGGATCCGAGAAATTCACAAAGATGCGTTCGACGCTGGCGCCGGGAACATTCTCAAGGATTGCGCCGCTATCGGTCAGCTGTTTGAGAATATCCGGCGCGACCTGCGGATTCCAGGCGTAATCCACTTGTCCGGTCTGCACGGCTTTGACTGCCGTGACCGCATCGCCGCCGCCTTTCATGTCAATCGCAGCGAAGAAGGGCGCGTTCGCCTCGCGGAACTTCTCGTTCGCTTTGTAGTTGACATGATCGCCGGAGACGAAGTCCGCGACGACGTACGGACCCGTGCCAATCGGCTTCTGATTATATGGACATTGGGCCGCAGCGTCACATTTTTCGAGGATGTGCTTCGGCAGGATCGCGCCGTACACGCCGGTGAAGGGGAGATACCAGATCGCCGTCGGCGCTTTGAAGGTGACCTTCACCGTCGTCTTGTCCAACGCGGTGACGTCCTTGATCGTGTCGTATGAGGACGACGTCGTCGCGCCGGTCTTCGGCTCAACGATGTACTTCCAGGTGAAGATGACGTCATCGGCGGTGAAGGGGTCACCATCAGACCACAGAACACCGTCCTTCAGTTTCCATGTCACACTCGTACCGTCCGCCGCGACGGTACCGGCCTGCACGGAAGGAATTTCTTTCGCCAGCACGGGGATATCCGGCGTCGGCGACGTAATGCTGATCGTCGCGAGGGGTTCGACGACGGGGCGGGAGGCATCCTGATCCTTCGTGCCCTGCGAGAGATGCAGGTTGAGGATCGTCGGGGCCTGCCACCAGAGCAGCTTCAGCGTCCCGCCCGCGCCGCGCTTGGAATCGGCGGGCAGCGTGAGGTTGGCAACTGCGGGCGCGGCCGCAACAGGCGTCGCCGCGCCCACCGCAGCGCTCCCGGACGGCGCAATCGTGGCCGCTACGGAAGCAGCGGGCTTGGTGGCGGCGGCGCTAGTCGGTGCGGTCGTTGCCGCGCCGGTCGTCGCGCTGACAGTCGTGGCTGCGGCCTTCGGCGTATCGGTCGCGGTGCTTGTACCGCCGCAAGCGGTGAGCAGGAGCGGCAGCGCCATCAAGCACGCCATGAGGAAGCCGAGCGGTTTCGGAATGGGCGAGCGAAACTTCGTGTCCATCATCATCTCCTCGGGTAATCCCTAGCCAAGTCACCCGCTACCGTGGAGATAAAACACGTGGGGCGCATACCTCATGATGCGTCCCACGCCGTCATGCCTCTTGCGTTGTTCGCGTTATTTCTTCAGTGTCCAGTGGCCGACATTCCACGCCTCGGACGAGAAGGGCGAATACTCCACATTGATGAGGTCGGGCCGGTGGCCGTAGACATCGTTGCGGATGATGATCGGGATGCGGATACCGTCCGCGATAATGTACTCGTCGAGCTGCTTCGCGATCGTCTTGCGCTTCTCAGGATCGAGTTCGCGCTTGAATTGGTTGTACATCTCGTCGTACTTCGTATCCGACCAGCGGTTGATGTTCGAGCCGCCCCAATTGTTCGCCTTGGTCGGCATCTGATCAATCGTAAAGCCCTCGAAGAAAGTCTGCGCGTCGGGCTTGGACGAGCCGGTCGCCAGGAGGTTGATGTCCGTGGTGAAGCGGATCGCCGAGTCCGTGTTATCGGGCTTGCCGAAGTAGACGGAGGCGTCCACGGAGCGGAGATCGAGGTTGATACCCAGTTCCTTCAGGCTCTGTTTGAGGACTTGCAGTTCCTTGTCGCGCTGATTCGTGATCGAGGAGCGGGCCGTCATGTTCATCTTGACGCCGTTCTTCTCGCGAATACCGTCTGAACCCTTCTTCCAGCTCGCCTGATCGAGCAGATCGCCGGCCTTCTTCAAGTCATAGGAATAGGGCTTGCCGACATCTCCCCGGACAATCGGGATAAGCGTGTTGCCGGGGACGCCGCCCGGCCCCCAGAGGTTCTTGGCAATCGAGTCCCGGTCCACGACGTACGTGAATGCCTGCCGGACGAGCGGATCGGAGAAGTACGGGTTCTTTGATTTCGGGCTGGAGAGTTCGCCGTCCACTTCATTGCGCGGGTCGGCGGCGTTCAGTTCCAGCTGCTCGGCATAGAAGCCCGCCGGGGTGGCGACGGTCTTGCCCGAGTCGGAAAGCTGCTTGAGGGTTTCCGGCGTGACCGTCAGGTTCCAGGCGAAATCGGCCTGCCCGGTCTGGACGGCCTTTGCCGCCGTCGCCGCGTCGCCGCCGCCCTTCATCTCGACTGTCGCGAAATAGGGGGCATTCGGCTCGCGGAACTTGTCGTTCGCGACGTAATTGACGACATCGCCGGACTTGAAATCCTTGACGACGTACGCGCCGGTGCCGATCGGTTTCTGGCTGAAGTCGCATTGCGTCGCGCTCGTGCACTTCTCCAAAACGTGTCTCGGGATGATCTCGCCCGCATCGGCGACGAATGGGATGAACCACGCGGCGGCGGCGGCCTTGAAGGTCAGCTTGACCGTCGTCTTGTCCACCGCCTCGACTTTGGCGAGGTCCGAGTACGCCGTAGTGGTGGTGGCGCCATTCTCCGGCTTGGTGACGAACTGCCAGGTGAAGACGACGTCATCGGCGGTGAAGGGTTCACCATCTGACCACATCACACCATCCTTCAGCTTCCACGTCACGGTCGTGTAGTCGGCGGAAATCTCGCCATTCTGCACGGAGGGGATCTCTTTCGCGAGGACCGGGATGTCCGGGAGCGTGGACTTCGAACTGATCCGCGCCAGCGGCTCGGTGACGAGCGACGAGGCATCGGTATCTTTGGTCCCGTTGGAAAGATGCACATTGAGAATCACGGGCGCCTGCCACCAGAGCAGGCGGAGTGGGCCACCCTCGCCGCGCTTGGTCGTCAGCGGGACGCCGAAACCCGTGCCACTCGCCGCTACCGGTGCGGCCGTGCCACTCGTCGCGGAGGAGGCCGCTGTCGTGCTCGCCGGGGCGGTCGTGCCGCTCGCGGTCGTCGCGGCAGCAGTGGTCGCAGCGGGCTTTGTCGCCGCCGTGGTCGCCGCGCTACTGGATGGCGCGGTCGTCGCGGCCGCAGCGGCCTTCGGCGTATCGGTCGCGGCGCTGCTCCCACCGCACGCCGCAAGCGCCATCGGCAGAAGAAATAGGAGCGCGGTCAGCCCACCGAGCGTACCGCGTCGCTTGGGTTTCCCCGGATACCACATCGTCAACCTCCTTATGCACATGCAACGCCACCCAACCAACCACCGTGTCCCGCTCTGCGTCCAGATACCAACGCGCACGGAGAGCCACTTGCCCAGTCATCCGAGAGTCCCATGCATCCCATCTATTCGCTTTTTCCACGCGCCGATACGCTATCGAACTCATGCACTCCTGTCAAGCGGGAGAGGTTCGAGGTTCGAGGTTCGGAGTTGCTCATCGAACCACGAACCTCGAACCTCCCTTATGTACGTACACTACCTGTATCAATGGAACAAAGTCATTCGGGCGAAAGCATTGCCGGGATGAAAGGGGTACGGTACAATCGGGATGCACGCATCACAGGGACGGAAACTGCGGTTGACATGGTTCGGCTTCATTCTCCGCAGCATTCGCCACCGACGAGGACAGATCGGGCTTCGTAAGCGGAGTACGAAGATGACACGTCGTTATGAACGAGAGATACTCGAACTCGTCGAACGCAAGGAGCGGGAGCATCGGGGCCGGGAGCGGGTCGCGCGCGCGCGACGCAACCTCGACAAGGCTCGCCATCGCGCTTCGCCAAGCAAGGCGTGGGAACGCCTCGGCGGCATCGGCTGGATGGCCGCCAGCCTGTCGCTCGCGATTCTCGCCTTTATCCTCCGCACCACCGTGCCGACACCCGCCGCCATCCTCGTGCTCGTCGCGGTCGCACTTTTTTTCGTGCCGGTCATCTATCGCCCGGCCGGATCGCGCAGCGAGGACGCACGCTGGCGCGGTCAGATCATTGACCTACCGCCGCGCGACGGCCCGTTCCAAGGTATCCGCCACCGCATCTGGCAGATCAAGCAGGACCGCCGCCGGCAACGCGGCCGCAATCGCTGATCGCGCCACGCAACAAGCGGCGTGCGTCGGGTAGCCGCCCCATGCGGCGTGATATGGCGGAGAGCGACCGGCTCTGGACGGGGCCGTTTGTCCTCGCGCTCCTTAGCGTGCTCCTTCTTTATGGCTCGTTCTATCTAACGCTGGTCGCGCTACCGAAGTACCTCAAAGATCATCTCGGCAGCGGCGCAGCGACGATCGGGCTGATTACCGGGCTGTTTTCTGTCGCCGCGATGGCGCCGCGCCCCTATGTCGGCCGCATCGCCGACCGTGGCGACGCGCACCGGCCGATGATCGTCGCCACCGGCATCTTCGTCGTCGCCAGCGCGCTCTACATCGGCGCGACGACGCTACCCCGCCTGATTATCGTCCGACTGCTCCACGGTAGCGGGATGGCCTGCTACACGACCGCCGCGCCGACGCTGATTGCCGCCATTGCACCACCCCACCGCCGCGCCGAGGCGATGGGCTACTGGGGAATGGCGAACACCGTCGCGCTCGCCCTCTTCCCCGCCCTCGGCCTTTTCCTCATCGGGCGATGGAGTTATCCGATCGTTTTCGCGACGGCGTCGGCAATCAGCGTTGTCAGCGTCGTCGTCACCGTACTCATCCGCCCCGACCGGAAGGAAAAGGCATCGGCGGTGAAACCGGTGGCGCCCGCAGGTGGCTGGCTGGAGCCGCGTGTGCTCGTCCCAGCCCTTGTCGGCTGCGCCCTCGCCGTTTCCTACAACATCGTGCTTTCGTTCACCGCGCTGCTCGCCGACGACCGGAAGATCGCGGGGGCGGGTTTCTTCTTCACCGTCTTCGCGGCGTCGCTCTTCGCGTACCGCATCGTCGGGCGGCGGCTCGCGGATCGGCGCGGGCGCTGGGCGGTGATACTGCCCGGCTACCTGTGCATGGCGGCGGGGATGTTCGCGGCGTCGCTGGCGCACGGCTTCGCGCTCCTTGCGGCGGGGGGCATCCTGACCGGCATCGGCTTCGGTGCGGCGCAACCCGCCCTGCTCGCGCTCACCGTGGACCTCGTCCCGCCGGAACGGCGCGGAGCGGCGATGGCGAGTTTCTATCTCGCGTGGGAAGTCGGCGCGGCGACGGGTTCCATCGTTCTCAGCGGCGTGGCACAGGTGCTCACCTACGGCGGCATGTTCGCGATCTCCGGCGCGCTGCTGCTCGGTACGGCGGTCATTCTCGCGATACGCCTGCGCCGCTCCCCGGTAGCGTAGGCTTTTCAGCCTGCGTCCCCAGGTCAGGGACGCAGGCTGAAAAGCCTACGCTACCGATCATGTCGCAAGT
>JBBRLR010000016.1:0-69298 GCA_038231255.1 Thermomicrobiales bacterium
GCAACGCCTCCAATGTCTCCGACCACCGCGCGATGGTGTCCGATTCGGCCCGTGTACGCTCCGCAACCATGCGCCCCTCCTCCGCTATTGCTATGCGAGAGAAGGGTACCGCGGTTCATCCCGAAGTGTCCCTGTAGGGATGGTTGAGCGAGAAGAAAATCTCTACGTGCCGTCCGCGACGCCGAGGTAGTGCCACGCGGTGGCGACCGCCACCTGCGTGTACATGATAATCGAGTTCAAGTCCTGCGATTCGTCGTTATTGTGCGCGCCCGACTTGGATTGATCTGCTTCCGGGTGGCCGGGCGTGTAGCCGTAGGCGTGGACGCCGAGCGGGCGGAGCAGGCGGCTGTCCGTGAAGCCGACGGTTAGCGAGGGGATGAAGGCGACCTTGTCGTGCCCGCTGCGACGGAGGACGATGCGCGTCGCCTCCTGCATCGCCGCGACGCACGGATCGTCCTGCGGCGAGGCGGACGATATCGCCGTCGTGCGTACCTCGAAGGTGACAAAATCCAGCCCATCGAGGATATGCTTGAACTCGCCCCGGATGTAGTCGGCGTCCTGCCACGGGAGCGTGCGAATATCGCAGGTAATGTGGCATCGCTCCGCGATGCTGTTCGACTTGACGCCGGCCTGGATCATCGAGACACCGATCGTCATACGAGAAAGCGCCTTCAAGCCGGAGGCGAACGACGGCTCGCGCTCACCGACCCGCGCGATGACCCGCTCGACATTCTCCGCATTCGGCGGCTCGGAAACGCCCGCCAATTGGTCGAGATGCTGGAACACCGGATCGGTGGCGTCCAGCGTCGGCTCGTAGGACTTGATGCGCTGAATGACCTCGTACGCGCGATCAATCGCGTTGTCCGCGCGCCACGGCTGGGAGGCGTGGAAGCCGCGCCCGCGCACATCGAGATGCACTTCGTAGCGCCCCTTCTCGCCGAGCGAGAAGAAGTAGACGAGCGTGCCATCCGCCAGTCGCATCGGGATGCCGCCGCCACCCTCGTTGACCGCCGCCGTTGTGTTCACTAGATCGGGACGATGCTCGGCGAGCCAGCCGAAGCCGTAGACGCCGCCGGATTCCTCGTCCGCGCCAGATTCGATGTGCAAGTCACCCTTGAGGCGCACCCCGGCCCGTTTGAGGAAGATCGCCGCCATCGTGCTCCCCGCGACGGTGCTCTTCATGTCCGAGCTGCCGCGCCCCCAGAGCCTCCCCTCCTTGATCTCGCCGCCGAAGGGGTCCACCGTCCACAGGTTCGGGTCCTCGACCGGGACGACGTCGGTGTGCCCCAACAGGCCGAGCGAGCGCTCCGTGCCGCCCGCGCCCTTGATGATCGAGACGACATTCCCGCGCGCGGTCGCGCTTTCGACGACGGTGCTCTCGATTCCGTCTGCGCGCAGTTTTGAGGCGAGGAACTCAGCAGCGGGCGTCTCGTTGCCCGTCGGCATCACGCCGGTGCTGACCGTATTGATCCGCACCAGGTCCCGCGCGAGCGCGATCACCTCGTCCCGCCCCGCCTCGACCATATCCAGAACCTCATCCAGCGTCGCCATCCCGACCCCTTTCACGAAACATAGCGCAGAGAACGCAGAGGACGCAGAGAACACAGAGAGAAACAAAGGACAAAAGAGAGAGCGGACACCATACTCCATGCATTCTCGCACGTCTTTTCGTCTCCACGATCTCTGCGTCCTCTGCGCTATGTTTGTCAGCGTCCCGGCGGCGGGTGAAAGTCGAGATTGATCAGTTCAAGGCGGCCAACGCGGAGGGCTTGGAGGTGTTTGCGCTGCTGGCGCATGACGAACTCCAGTGGGTGGCCGGTGCGGAAGGGGAAGAGCGCGAGCATTTCTTCGTAGGCGGCGATAGCGTGCGGGTGGTCGCCCTCCTCCTCGTAGAGTTTACCGAGTTCGCTCCAATGCCACCATTCCGGCGCGCCCTGGGCGATGGCCTGCTCCACCCAGGCGATTGCCTGCCCGCGCGAGGCGTTGATCGCCGGGTGCGCGCGCAGCACCGTCATGCCGATCAGGACGCGCATATTCGTCGGATCGAGCGCGTATGCCTCCTTGTAGCGGCGCACGGACTCCTCCTCCTTCTCCGCCGTGAAGAAGACGCTGCCGGTAAGCATCGTCGCGAGGTCAGCGAGGATCGCAGCGCGCGTTTTGTCGTCCCACGCGATTTCCGCCGCGTCGCGGAGCGCCGCGAAAGCCATCTCGTGCTCCTCCTCATCGAAGGTAGCCGTCGAACGCTCGAATCGCGCCCGCCCAAGCGCGCGGAGCGTATCGGCGGCGCGCGTGTCCGCGACGAGCGCCTCCGCCGTTTCCACCGCGTCATCGTACTCGCCCGCAGCGAGCAGTTGGTCTATCCGAATCAGCGCGGGCGCATAGACGGGCATGTCAGCCATCCGAGGCAGTCCTTTCCGTTCCCCGCATCCTACCCCTGAATAGGTCGAAACCAGGAGAACTGCAGAGGCGCAGAGGACGCAGAGAAATGCAAAGAAAAAGGAGACAGAAACAGCGAGACATGACACGAAGACGATTTGCCGCGCCCCAAATTATTCTTCTTTTCCCCTCTGCGTCCTCTGCGCCTCTGCGGTTCTCCCCGGCTTCTTCACCGGTGCGCGACGGCGGCGCGAGGGCCGGCGGCGGCAACATCAGGGCTGACAGCATCGGCGAACTGCACGAAGTTAGCGTGGAAGCGCTCGGCGAGGTCGCGCGCTTTGGCATCGTAGGCATCGGGATCGCTCCAGGTCGTCTTCGGCTGCAACACCTCCAACGGTACGCCGGGACACGAAACGGGCACGCCAACGCCGAAGACGGGATCGGGCACGATTTCGACACCCGTTAGCGAGCCGTCGAGCGCCGCCGCGACCATCGCGCGCGTGTGGGCGATGGACATCCGGCTCCCACCTCCGCCCGCCGGGCCACCCGTCCAGCCCGTGTTGACGAGCCAGACATCCGCGTCGTGCCGGGCGATCCGCTCGCCGAGCAGGCGCGCGTAGAGCGTCGGCGGGTGGACGATGAAGGGTGCGCCGAAGCAGGTGCTGAAAGTCGCCTGCGGCTCGGTAACGCCTCGCTCGGTACCCGCGACTTTCGCCGTGTAGCCGGAAAGGAAATAATACTGCGCCTGCGCCGGGGTAAGCCGCGCGATCGGCGGCATCACGCCGAAGGCATCCGCCGTCAACATGATAATGTTCTTCGGGTGTGCGCCGACGCCGGAGGTATCCGCATTGGCGATGTGCGTGATCGGATACGCGGCGCGCGTATTCTCCGTCAGCGAGTCGTCGTCGAGATCGAGACGACGGGTGCGGCTATCTATCGCGACGTTTTCGAGGATCGTGCCGAAGCGGTGCGACGCCGCGTAGATATCCGGCTCGGCGGTAGGCGAAAGGTTGATCACCTTCGCGTAGCAGCCGCCCTCGAAATTGAAGACGCCGTGGTCGCTCCAACCATGCTCGTCGTCGCCGATCAGCGTGCGCGCGGGGTCGGAGGAGAGCGTCGTCTTGCCCGTGCCGGACAGGCCGAAGAAGATCGCCACGTCGCCCTGCGGCCCGTAGTTCGCCGAGCAGTGCATCGAAAGGACATTCTGGAGGGGCAGGAGATAATTCAGAATCGTGAAGACGCTCTTTTTCATCTCGCCCGCGTACTCGGTGCCGCCGATCAGCACTTCCTTGGTGGCGAAGTTGAGGACGATAAACGTTTCCGAGCGCGTGCCATCCTCGTCGGGATTGGAGTGGAAATGCGGCGCGCAGATGATCGTGAAGTCGGGCATAAAGCTGGACAGGTCCTCGTCGGGATCGGGGCAGATGAGCAGATTGCGCATGAACAGGGCGTGCCACGCGAGTTCGGTGATGACGCGGACATTGAGCCGATAGCGCGGATCGGCGCCCGCGTAGCAATCCTGCACATACAGATCGCGGCCACTGAGGTAGGAGAACATGCGCTTCCTGAGCGCCTCGAACTGCTCCTGCTCCAGTGGCTGATTGACGCTGCCCCACCAGATATTCGCCTCACTCCCCGGCTCGCGGGCAATGAATTTGTCCTTCGGGGAACGGCCGGTGTACTTGCCGGTGCGCACGACGACCGGGCCACCCTCGGCGATTATCCCCTCGCGCCGCCGGACGATCTCTTCGTACAACGCGGGCGCTGTCAGGTTCCGGCCGACGCTCAGTAGATTTTTGATCCCGTGGTGATCGAGTCCGTGTTGCACGCCATCCTTACCCTGTCGCTGCATACACATCCCTTCTTTCCTAACGGTGGCGGTAGCGATGGGTTGCAACGGGCGGCGATGGTCGCAATGCCGCCCGTCTCTCTCTACTTCCCGCTATTGTCTGGCTATTGGCGCGCGCTGTCTACCGTATCCCAACCTCGTGCTGCAAGCAGATGAATCGCACGATGATTGCCATCGTGTATGATCGGCGGACATGATAACGCGTTTGCATCCGCGCGGAAGAGAGACGAAATGACGATACCACCGACCAGGAACGCGCTCGGCGTCAACGATACACGCATCCCGGCGACGATCCTCACCGGCTTCCTCGGTAGCGGCAAGACGACGCTCCTCAACCATATCCTGCGGGAGAATCCTGGTCTTCGGATCGCGATCATCGTCAACGAACTGGGCGAGATCGGCATAGATGGCGGGCTGATCGAGCAGACCGATCCCGGCGACATCGTCGAGCTGACGGCGGGCTGTATTTGCTGCACGATCCGGGGCGACCTGCTGATCGGCCTCCGGCACATCTTGCAGCGGGACGAACCGCCCGAATACCTGATAATAGAGACAACGGGCATCGCGGACCCACTGCCCGTCGCGCAGACCTTCTTCATCCCCGGCCTGACGCAGATCGTGCGGCTGGACGGCATCGTCACGCTCGTGGACGCCGACCAAATTCGCGGCCAGGTGCGCGTGAGCGAAATGGTCCCGACGCAGATCGAGTTCGCGAACATGCTCCTGCTCAATAAGGTGGACCTCGTCGCCCCCGACGAACTCGCGGTCATCGAAGCAGGGTTGCGGAAACTCAATCCGTACGCGCCGATCCTGCGGTGCAGGCACGGCGAGGTGGACTTGCGCCTCTTGCTCGATGTCGGCGCATTCACGGTGGACGACCGCTTCACCGAGGGCGCGGATCGCTGGTTGACGGACGAAGCGGCGCACGATCACGACCACACGCATCACCACGGCCATCTGGACGACGAGGCGATCACCACCGTCTCCTATGTGACGCGCGAGCCGTTTGATGTGGCGCGGTTGGAAGCCTTCTGGGGAGAACTGCCGGAGACCTGCTTCCGGGGCAAGGGCGTGCTCAACATCGAGGGATATGAGGAAAGGTGCGTCTTCCATCAGGTCGGCGCGCGAGTACTCGTCGAGGCGCAGCGACCGTGGCGCGTGGACGAGCCACGCGAGAGTCGCCTCGTCTTCATCGGCACAGCCCTTGACAGCGAGGCGATTTGTGAGAAACTACGCCAGTGCGCCGCGACCGCGAGGGCAACGCGGTAAGCCCGCGTGGGCGATGTATCGGAGGAACGACGTGAAGGTATCCGCATCCGTTAAGAAGCGCAGCCCGGACGATATCGTCGTGCGGCGCAAGGGCAGAGTCTACGTCATCAACAAGCGCAACCCGAAGCATAAGCAGCGGCAGGGTTAATTCTGCGCGCGATCGTAACGATGAAACGCAAAGGGAGAAGCGGATTGCTTCTCCCTTTGTCGCGTCTCTTGTGGCGAAATCCCCTTCCCCACTCATCGCTCATTGCTCATTGCTACTGCCCAAGGGGCCCCCGCTCATGGCGGTGATCGGTCGCTGGTGTTCGGGGAGGATTGCCCAGACCATGCGCTTGCGCTCCGGGGTGCGGGGGAGCGGCACGCCGTCCACCATCGTCAGGGTATTAACGAGGCGGCGCGCACCCTGCCGTGCGACCATCTGCGTGTCGTAGAAGGTGTAGTCGCCTTCCTCGATGCGGAACAGGGCGATGTCCGCCGCGCTACCGGGCTTAATCGTGCCGAGATCGGGGCGGCGCATCGCGGCGGCGGGGCGGCTCGTCGCCCGCTCGATGACATCCGGCAGGCTCATGCCGAGATTGAGGAACTTGGAGAGCGTCGTGGGCAGATCGAACATCGGGCCTTGCACGGCAAGTTGGTGGATGTCGCTCGAAATCACATCCGGCAGAATGCCCTGCGCCATCGCGATTTCGGCGGTATCGAAGCCGAATGAGCCGGTGCCATGGCCGATATCGAGGATCAGCCCCGCTTGTTGCAGCGCGATCACATCCTCCCGCACGCGGCCGTCCGCGCCGATGATCCGGTGCTGGCCCTGCGTGCGGAAGCAGTGCGTAAGGATGTCGCCGGGCCGCAGAAGGGCAAGCACTTCATCGAGTGCGGGCGGGCTGCTGCCGATGTGGACCATCAGCGGCAACCCGACGGTGTCCGCCAACTCGCGTGCCAGTTCCAGCGGGCGGATGCCAACGCCACGCGTCGTGCTCGCGTCAATGCGCGCCTTGATGCCGAGAATGATGTCTCGGTTCTCCTCAACGATGCTCACGGCAAGCGGGACGTTGCAGTATTCCAGCGTCGCCAGTTCGAATGTCGGCGCGATCAGGCCGATGGCGGACAAATTCAGGAGCGCGAAGGTGCGCACGCGGTTCGGCTCGGCGATATAGCGGCGGAAGCCGGGGAAGGAGTACGCGCCCGCGCTGCCGACATCGAGCCAGGTCGTCACGCCCGAGCGCGCAGCGACGGGGTCCGCCTCGATGCCCCAGTAGGTCACGCCCCAGTAGATATGCGTATGGAGGTCTATCAGCCCCGGCGTGACATACTGCCCCGTCGCGTCGAAGACCGTGCGGGCGCTGCCACGGTCGAGGGCGGGCGCGATTGCCGCCACACGCCCGCCCGTGATGCCGACATCGAGGCGTCCGCTGATCCCCGCGCCGGGATCGAGTACCTCGCCCCCGGCGATGATCGTGTCGTACCGCATCCCGCTGTCGCTATCGCCTGGTGCTCGTGCTGCCACGGCGTTTTCCTTTCTGATGGCTCGTTCGAGGTTCGCAGTTCACAGTTCACAGTTCGCAGTTCACTGTGTGACGTTTAGTGGTGGCAGCATACCGGACATTGCGGCACGACTCAAATCTCAGCCGCCAACTGGGGAACCTAATCCCCGGCCCCTTCCGTTCCTCGGCGTGGGAAGGGGAGCGGACCTCCGCGAGATCGGAGCATTCAAGGAAAGGCCACGGCATCGCGAGGAGTCACCCCTTCCCACGCCGAGGGACGGAAGGGGCCGGGGGTTAGGTTCTTAAACGCTTCAATCCTTCCCTGCAATGCGGAGGATCGCCGCGAGGCTGCGCTCAATATCCGTATTCGTCGTCGCCCACGAGGAGACGCTGATGCGCATCGCGGTCTGCCCCTGCCAGACGGTGCTGCCGCACCAGCATGTCCCCTCCGCCTGCACCGCCGCGACGATGCGCCGGGTCGTTTCCGCATCGCCGAACGAGACGAGGACTTGATTGAGTTCAACATCGTTGAGAACGTCGTATCCGACCACGCGCAAGCCGTCAGCCATCTGGGCGGCGTACCGGCAATTGCGCTCGATCATCTCCGCCAGCCCGCTCCGGCCGAGCGAGCGCAGCGCCGCCCAAATGTCCACCGCGCGGGCACGCCGCGACGCCTCCGGCGTGTAATGGTTTGGCTCGCGCCCGCCGCTCTGCTGCAAATACGCGGCGTTGAGCGTCATCGCCGCACGCAAGGCCTCGGGGTCGCGGACGAAGGCGAGACCACTGTCGTACGGCACGTTCAGCCACTTGTGCGCGTCCGTCGCCCACGAATCGGCATCTGCAAAACCCGCCACGAGGTGCGCGCGACTTGGCGCAGCCGCCGCCCACAGCCCGAATGCCCCGTCCACATGCACCCACGCCCCCGCATCATGCGCCGCCGCACAGATCGCTGCAGCCGGATCGAAGGCGCCGGTGTTGACGTTGCCCGCCTGGATGCAGACGATTGTCGGGCCGGTGAGGGGCGGCAGGGCATCGGCGCGCATCCGTCCCTGCCCGTCCACCGGCACGGTGACGACCCGGTTGCGCCCGAAGCCGACGAGGCCCAATGCCTTGACGAGGCTCGCATGCACCTCAGTGCCGACAACGACGGTGATCGGTGGCGCGCCGAACAGGCCGTCTGCCTCGACATCCCAGCCGACGCGCGCGAGCACCGCATGGCGTGCCGCCGCGAGCGCCGTGAAGTTCGCCACCGTCGCGCCGGTCACGAAGCCGCCACCGCACCCGGTCGGCAGATGCAGGGCGTCGCGCAGCCAGTCGAGCGTGATCTCTTCCAGCGCAGCGACGAGGGGCGACATGGCGGCGAAGGCGCAGTTCTGGTCCCACGCGCCCGCGAGCCAGTTCGCGGCGAGCGCGGCGGGCAGCGATCCGCCCGTCACGAAGCCGAAATACCGTCCGCCCGCCGAGGCAACCGTCGCGGGCGAGCCGATTTCATCGAGCAGCGCGACGACCGCAGCCGGGTCCATTGGCTGATCGGGAAACGGCCCCGCCAGTTCGGAAAGCCGCCGGATCGCCTCCGGTGTCGGGCTGACCGGCCGATCGTCCAACCCCGCGAGGTAGCGCGTCGCCCTTCCCGCCGTGTCCCGCAGCAATCCTTCCATTCCCTTCCCCTTCCATACGATCATCGTTACTGGAATTAGTATCGTGGAAGCGTCATGGACGGGCCAATGCTTGGCGGGGAACCTAACCCCCGGCCCCTTCCGTCCCTCGGCGTGGGAAGGGGTGACTCAGTTGACGTGCCGTGGCGTATCCTGAACGCTTGGAACTATCGGAGACTCCCCTCCCCTTCCTCGTGGGAAGGGGCCGGGGGTTAGGTTCCCGCATTAGCCCAGGTTCTTGGCGAAGCCCACGAGGGTAGTACCGCCCGCGACGCGGACACGCGGCAACTGGAGGATGACGCCAGTGTCCTGTGGAGCGCGGACTTTGCCGTCGTTGGTCGTGAAGGCGATCTGGTAGCCCGCCCGCTTCGCGTCCGCCACCGTCGCGCCGTCATACCGCCCGGAGGGGTAGATGAATGTCGCACAGGGATGGCCAAGTTGCTCCTCGATCAGCGCCTTGCTTTGCGAGAGTTCGGCCCATCGCTGCCCGGTGGACATCCGGGTGAGGTCAGGGTGCGACTGCGTGTGTGAGGCGATCTCGACCATGCCGCTTTGGTCGAGTTCCTTGATCATGTTCCAGTTCATGTATTGCAGGTCGCCCCGGTCGCCCTTGTCTGCGGAATTGGTAATCACCGCGCTGGATGACTTCAGGCCGTACTGCTTGAGCACCGGCCATGCCTGGTCGTAGAAATCGCGGTAGCCGTCGTCGAAAGTGAGCACAATCGGCTTGGTCGGCAGCGGCGCACGCTGCGTGATCGCGGCAGTGAGTTCCGAAGGAAAGACGGCGTGATAGCCGTTCTTAACGAGCCATTCCATCTGCGCCGCGAAGTCCGCCGGCGTCACCGACAGGCCATAGCCGAGCCGGTCGCTGGCGACGGGATTGACGCGGATATAGTGGTACATCAGCACGGGTACGCGAATCGTGCCGTCCACCGGCTGCGCATTGCCCGCCGCGCCCTGATTCGGCGTCGGCGTCGGCCCGGAGGGTGTCGCGGTCGGCGGGATGGTCGTTGCTGCGGCGGCAATCGTCGGCGCGGGCGTCGAAGTCGGCACGAGGAGCGGCGGCGGCGGCGGCGGCTGCACATTGCTGCTTGCGCTCGTGAGGCCACCGGCGGTGAAGGTGGCGGGGATAATCGAAGTCGAAATTGAAGTTGAAGTCGAGATCGGATCGGCCCCGTCCGGCGCGCTCGCATCGGACGCTACCGCCGTCGGCAGCGAGGGTGCGGTGAGTGGGTCGGCAGGTTCGTCTACCGCCTGGGTGGTGTGGGGAGAAAGCGCCGCGCTCGCGACGAAGAAAATCAAAATCAGCGCCGGGACGATGCTGACCCAACGGGCATGCAGCCACGCCTTCGCGGGCCGGCGATCACGATGCTGTGCTGGTTCCATACCCCTCCCCGAATTCCTCACCGGCGGTATCCTACCATACCGATTCGATACCGCAACCGTTCTTCGCACCCACCAACGCGCGTCTCACGCGCCGCCTCCGCTCTCAATAACGCACGAACAGCACGTTAAGTTACGGCCCATCCCATATTCGTGCAATCGCGGCGGGCGACACAGGGGAGGAAATCGGGGAGAACCGCAGAGGCGCAGAGAGCGCAGAGAAATGCAGAGAAAGCGGCATGAAAGATCAAAGAGATTGGGTGCGATGCACCACTTCCCTTCATCACCTCTTTGTCCTCCTTCCCTCTCTACGGTTCTCTGCGTTCTCTGCGGTTCTCCCCGGTTTCGTCCGTACTCAGGAGGACCAGAGGACGGGGTATGCGCCGCCGCCGGGGCCGACGAGATGCCAGGCGCTCGGCATCTCGCCGACGGCGACTTCAATCAGCGCCGGTTCATTGGCGGCGAGGGCATCGCCGAGCACACTTCGCAATGCGTCGGGGTCGTGAACGCGGACGCCGCGGATGCCAAACGACTCCGCGAGCGCGACGAAATCCGGGTTGGCGAGGTCAGCGGCGATGACATGGCCCGCGAATGATTCGCGCTGCGTCCGCTTCACGTTGCCGTACGCGTTATCGTTGAAGACGATGCCGACGACATTGAGTCGCTGCTGCCGCATCGTCGCCAGTTCCTGGACGTTGTACAGGAAGCCGCCATCACCCATCAGTGCGACGACCTTCTTGCTCGGGTTGCCGATCTGCGCGCCGAGCGCGGTCGCGAAGCCGGAACCCAACGTGCCCTGATAGCCGGGGCCGATAAAGGTGCGCGGCGTGTAGATCGGGTAGCCGAGCGTCGCGTAGAACGAGACCTGTGTGAGGTCCGTGACGAGGATGCCGTCGTCCGGCAGTGCGTCGCGGATCGCGGCGCTGTACGCCGTTTGCGGCCGGATGGCCGCGAGTTGGGCAGTCGCCGCCTCCTTCGCCGCGCGCAACTCCGCCTCGCGCGACGGGCGGCGAGGCGCACCGTCGAGCAGGTCGCGCAGCGCGGCGAGCGCGGGTTTCGCGTCGCCGACGATGCCGACCGCCGGCGGCCCGTGGCGCGTAATTTCGTCCGGGTCAATGTCAATCCGAATCACCCGCGCGCCCGGCGGCAATCCCCACGCGATGGCGGGCTGGAAGAACCGCGTGCCGACCGCCAGCACGACATCGGCGTCTGGCAGAAGGCGCATCCCGGACAGGCCCGTCTGCGCGCGATACTCCCGATCCGAAAGCGCGCCGCGCCCGTCGAGCGACATAACGACCGGCGCTTCGAGTAGTTCGGCGACTGCCCTCAACTCATCCCACGCCGCCGCACTGAGCACGCCGCCACCGCTGTAGATCAGTGGGCGCTCGGCGGCGCGCAACAGATCGGCGGCCTGCCGCAACAGGTCGGGGTCGCCCGCACTCCGCTCGGTCGCGACCGGATCGAGGAGCGTCACATCTTCCGTCATTTGCAGCATGTCCGCCGGGACCTCGATCCCGACCGGGCGCGGTCGGCCCGTACGCAGCTGTCGGAATGCCTCACGCACGACGCCAGGGACGGCCGCCGGGGTTTCCGCGCGCCCGATCCACTTGGTGAACGATGCCATCAACTCACGCTGCCGGTGTACCTCGTGGAGCATCCCGTACCGCTTGTCAATCGTCGCGGTTGGGATCTGGCCCGCGATACAGAGCACGGGCGATGAGCACCCATAGGCGGTGGCGAGGGCGGCACTGGCATTCAGCAAGCCCGGCCCCGGCACAACCATGCACGCGCCGATCCGCCCCGTCGTCCGCGCGTATCCATCGGCCATGTAGGCGGTCGCCTGCTCATGGCGCGTGTGGCAAACGGCGATGCGGTCGCGCTCCTCGTAGAGCGCGTCGTACGCCCAGTCGAGCTGCACGCCGGGCAATCCGAAGAGCGTTTCCAACCCTTCCCGCGCGAGGGACTGGACCAATGCTTGCCCGCCCGTCAGTCGTGGCATTGCTTTACTGCTCCTTGTTGATCGCTCGTCACCCGCACGCCCCACGCGGCGAAACCGCGCAGTTTCCGCTCGCGCATCGTGCCATTCGGCCCATGCAGTGTCAACGTAACCATTCGTTTCGGTAGCGTAGGCTGCAGCCTGCGTCTTTCTTGGTGGTAGCAGGCTGAAGCCTATGCCACCAGGCTAGAGAATCCAGTCCCGCTGGCGGGCGAAGGTGCGGAGGGCGATTTCTTGTTCGGGGCTGCTGATTGCGCCGGGGCTGAGGGCACGGAGTTCCGCGAGGGCGGCGTCGGGGGCGCTGCCCGCGCGAATGCGGTGTGCCGCGAGCACGGTGCCGGTCCGTCCTTGCCCCATTAAGCAATGGACGGCGATGGCGTGGTCGAGCGCATGCTGCCGGTCAATGAAAGCGAGGGCATAGTGCAGTTGCGCGGGGCTTGGCGCGTGGAGATCATCTACCGGCAGATGGAGGACTTCCAATCCATGTCGCGTCGGTACATCACTATCCAGCGGCGTTTCGGTGAGTGAGAGCACCGCGCGAATCCCGCGACTGCGGAGCCACGCGAGATCATCATCGAGCGCCGCTTGCGCGTCTTTTGGGGAGGCGTCGCCGGGCTTGCCGCCACGACGACTACCGGGACGCGGACACCCCGCAAGCCGCCCCTCGATTAACCAGTAAAATCCCTGCATCATCCTGCTCCGTCACTGCGGCCTGAGGCGGCCCGTACCATCCCCGGACCATGTCTCTTCGCAGGATACGCCGCGCGCGCCTGATGCACATCGGTCGAATGGAGAGGGATCAGACCTAGCCGATTGTGGGGGCAAACTTTTTGAGTAACACAGCGGAGCGGACTTGAAGCCCGCTCCACCCGAGGGTCACACAGTTAGGGTGTACGCAGTTGGAGCAGTTCCCCCGTCCCCCGTGGGGAAGGGGACTGAGGGTTAGGGCGAACAGAGCATCTTAGCAGTTCAATGGTTGGTCACGATCTCATGCATCCCAGCGGAGATGGAGGTGGAGCAATTTGTGGAACTCCCAGCCGGACAATGCGACAGGCCGGGTGAGATCAAGCCGGAGGCGTGGCAACCGGTCGAAAATCAGGCGCACCGTGACCGCCGCTTCGTAACGTGAAAGCATCGCGCCGACGCAATGATGCGGCCCGGCACCGAACGCGAGGTGTTTCCCCTCCGCGCGGTGGATGTCGAAGCGATCCGGTGCGGTCCAGTGCCGTTCATCCCGGTTGGCGGAGGCGATCACCGCCGCGACCGTCGCGCCCGGTTTCAGCGCGACACCCGCCACCGTCACCGGGTGGACAACGGTGCGCGTCAGTGTGCCGACGGGCGAGTGCCAGCGCAGCGTCTCCTCAATCGCTTTGCGAAGCATCGCCGGATCGGCAAGCGCGATCGCCGCCTGCTCCGGGTGCGCGAGGAGCGCCCAAGTCGTGAAGCCGACGATATCGCGCGCTTCCTGCACACCGCCGATAATCATCAGCTTGATGCTCGAAAAAATCTCCTCGCGCGTCAGGCGATGATCGCCCCTCGCGTGCAACATCTCGGAAAGAACGCTATCTGTCGGGGCATCTTCGAGGCGCCGCAGCACTACTTCGATGGCCGCGTCTATCTCTCCGCTGGCGCGGTCCGCGACGGCCTGCTTGACGGGATCGCCCTCGAAATTGGCGATCCCTCCAGCCAGGTCAATGTACCAGCGCGCGAATTGCGCTTCGTGTACGGCTTCGAGATCGAGGACACGTTGCAGCATCCGCACCGCGAACGGCTCGGCGAAGCGCGTCATCAGATCGCCCCCGCCGTCGGCCCGGAACGTGTCGAGCAGACCGTTCGCGCATGCCGGAATATCGCGCTCCGCATAGCGGCGGACATTCGTCGGCCGTAGCGGCGGTTCGAGCGCGTCGCGGAGGTGACGATGATCCGCACCATCGGCGTGCAGCATGTTCTTGCCGATTGTCCGGGTCATCGCGGAGTGCGGCTGCGCCGACGTGAAATGCGTGGTGTCATTGACGACCTGCCACGCATCGTCCCACCGCGTGACGAACCAAAGATTGACGGATGGCACCCATGCGACGGGCGCTTTTCCCCGGAGCATCTGGTAGATCGGGTACGGATCGCGTTCCAGCGCCCCGACGCTGATCGCATCGCCAACCTGTGCGGCCTGCATGAACTGATCGCCTTTCACTCGGTGCCGGTGGCGCAGACGAATCATACTTGATTGGCGTGTGCGACGTGCCGCGCCGCGAAATTGACCGCATGTGCGTATAACGCGTATGATGCCCTGTCATTTTGTCGGCGCGGGCGTGATGGAGGATGGAGACGACGTGGCAGGAGATCGGGACCCGATTGGCAATACCGGGCTGGCGGAACGGCTCGAACAGCACTCGCGCCGCAATGGCTTCACGCTCGGCGTGGCGATGGCGCTGTGCATCGTCATCGGTCTCGCTGGGTTCATCTACCTTTATACGCACATCACCATCTTGCCCGATTTCTCGAACAAACTGACTGTGACCGACGTACCCGCATCGCGCGCGCCGTCCGGTTCGTCTGCCGCCGGATCGCAACTGATTACCCCTGCGGTGACCGTCCGACCTGGCACGCCGAACGCGAACGCGACGCAGGTGGCGAATCCTCCCGCCGCTGCCGCAAACAGCACCGCCCCCGCAGGAGGCACGGCGGGCGCCGGCGCGCGGGCTTCCGGTACGCCGACCGCGTTCAAGGCGAATTTCCGTATCGCCGGTGGATTCACGATCAGGTTTCGCAACGATGCCAGCACATCGAGCACCATTATCAAGTCGTTGCCACCCGGCACCGAGTTGCAGTTCCTCAATCAAACGCAGGAAGTTGATGGCGAGGTGTGGCGCAAACTGCGCGACGCCACCGGGGCCGAAGGCTGGGTGCGCGATATTGACCTCGAGAAAATTCCCGGCTGAACCGTGAACCGCCGGGTATGTCTGGTATACTTCGGTGCATCATCGTGAGATTCTCCCACGCGGGATGTACCGGATTGAGGAGCGTTATCCATGCAACAAATTGGCATCATCGGCCTGGGCCTGATCGGGTCGTCGGTCGGGATGGGCCTGCGCAAATGGGCGAGCGCGGACGGCAAGCAGAAGATCGAGGTCATCGGCTTCGATATTGACGTGGCGAATGAGCGGTATGCCAAAGGGAAACTGAACGCCGTGGATCGCACGGTCAGTTCGCTGCCGGCGATCGCCGAAGCGTGCGATCTGCTGATCCTCGCGACGCCGGTGCGCGCGATGCGCGATGTTTTCGAGATCATCGCCCCGCATGTACGCGAGGGGGCGACGATTACCGATACCGGCAGCACCAAGGCGGAAGTGCTCGAATGGGCGCGCGAACTCCTGCCGCCGACGGTCAATTTCGTCGGTAGCCACCCGATGGCGGGCAATACGCGCGGCATCGAGGGAGCGAGCGCGGAGTTGTTCACCGGAGCAACGTGGGTCGTCATCCCAACCGTCACAGCGGGTGACGCGGCAGTGCAGAATGTTGTCGGGCTAGTCAACGCGCTCGGCGCGACGCCGCGTTTCCTCGACGCGGCGGAACATGACGCCTATGTGGCCGGCATCAGCCATTTGCCGCTCGCCGTCTCCGCCGCACTCGTCCATGCGCTCAGTGCGGACTCCTCGTGGCGGGATATGAAGACACTCACCGCCGGCGGGTTCCGCGACACGACGCGCCTCGCTGCGGGCGATCCGGTCATGTCGCGCGACATCTTCCTGACGAATCGCGTCGGCATCTCCCGCTGGCTCGACCGGCAGATTGATGAACTCGAAAAACTGCGCGCCTTGCTCACCGAAACCGGCGAGGAAAGCGAGACACGTATCGAGGAATGGTTCACGAAAGCGCGCGATACCCGCGCTGAGTGGGCGACGCAGGAAGGCAAGAGCGGCGATCTCCTGCAAAGCACGAGCGATGAGATGAACGAGGATATGAAATCGTCCTTCGGGCGGCTCTTCTTTGGCAACCTCGCCAGCCGCAAGCGCAAACTCCCCGGCCTCAATACCCCCACCGACCGCCGCCCATCGTAGGGATGTTTGAACCACGAAGGCGCGAAGAACACGAAGGAGAGAGGAGAGTTCGTACTCTTCGCGCCTTCGTGGTTAATGCATCCTACGGAACCAGCGACCAGTCTGCGGGGAGTTCGTAGGAGTAGAGTTGATCGTCCACGGGGACGCCGCCGGAGCGGATGCGGCCACGGTCGCGGCGACGCACGCGCAGGACGTTGTTGTGGACCTGGACGATTCGCCGCGCCTTAAGGTTGAAGAGCACGAGGCCACCCCGCGCCGCTTTCATACTCGCTTCGCGCGTCCGCTCGTCGAGGACACGGAAGACGGGCGGCGTTTGTTCCGACGCGGCGTCGAGGAGCCGGTGCAGCCGTTCGGAAGTGTCCGGCGTGATATGCTCGTCGAAGACGGCGAGGCCGCTGGCGACATCTTTCGCCACCTGATCGTCGTACGGCGCGACGGCGCGCAATAACTCGCCGACGGATGATGGGCGGTGGCTGCATGCCGCGATCAGCGGCTTCAAACTGCCCACCGGGGCGACGAAACTGACGCTCCCGCGCGCGTCTATCACCGTGAAACGCATCGTATTCGAGAGAAACTGCGTCCTCGATTCGATCTCCACAGACATCGGTCTGCCATGCTCCCCTTCGCGCAAAAAGAGGGCGACACTGCGCCCTGTACGTATGCGCGTATGATACCACACAGGGAAGTTCGAGGTTCGCGGCTCGAAGAAGGGAGGAACCACTACTCCGAACCTCGACCCGCGAACCCCAAACCCCAAACTGCCCCTGCTGCTACAATACGCGGCATGTGCATCGTGCATACCGCGAATAACCGAGAGGAGCGCACCGCATATGGCCGTGGACCTCGACGAGATTGACCGCACGATCCTGCGTTTGTTGCAGGAGAATGCCCGCACGCCGAACGCCGAGATCGGGCGCACCGTCGGGCTGTCCGGGCAGTCGGTGCAGGAGCGGATCCGCAAACTCGAGGTCGCGGGGATCGTGCGCGGGTACGAGGTGAATCTCGATGCGGCGCTGCTCGGGTTGGAGGTGACGGCTTTCATCGAGATCACGATCCCGACCGGGCGCAACTACGACGAGGAATACAGGGGTATTAGCGCCTTCACGGGGCGCGAGATGGAAGTGCTCGAACAGCACGGTGTCGCGGGGGATATTGACATGATCCTCAAGGTGCGTTGCGTGGACATCACGCACCTGAACGGCCTGATGAACCGTCTGCACGGCGCGACCCGCTCCCACACGAAAACAATCATCGTCCTCGGCACCCGTAAAGAAACGCAACGTGCTCCTCTCCCCTAGCAAGTCATCCGAACGCCGTCCTTTCGCCGCCTCATGCGTTTGCATGAGGCGGCATCATTACCTATACTTTACGCAAGTAAACGGACACCTATTGGGCACAAAAACGAAGCGAGCGATGGGGGAGAAGCATGGCGAGCGCGACAATCGAGGAGTATCTGGAGATGGTCTATCGCCTCGACCAGAAGGGCGGGCCGGTGATCGGGGCGCGGCTGGCGGAGGCGGTCGGCGTTTCCGCCCCGACGGTGACACAAACATTGAAACGGATGGTCAAGGACGGCTATGTGCGCATGAACGCGCAGAAAGAGATCGCGCTCACGCCCGCCGGGATGGAGCAGGTGCGCTCGATCCAGCGGCGGCATCGCTTATCGGAACTGCTGCTAACGGACATCCTCGGCTTCGACTGGCTCCGCGCGCACAACGAAGCGGTGAAGTTCCAGCACGTCATGTCGCCTGAGGTCGCGACGGCAATCTCGCGTAAATTGGGCGACCCGCTCACCTGCCCGCACGGCAACCCGATCCCCGGCAACATCCCGGACGACTACACCGAGGAGGACCTGCGTTCCCTCGCGGCGGTGCCCGTCGGCGAAACGGTCATCGTCCGCCGCATCACCGAAGACGGCGAGGAGGAGCCGCAACTGCTCGGTTACTTCTATGAGAAGGGCCTGCTTCCCGGCACGACGATGACCATTCTCGAACAGGCCCCCTATGCCGGTACGGTCACCGTCCAGAAGGACGGCAAGGAACTCGCCCTCGGCGTCCGCGCCGCCCAGGAACTGCTCGTCGCCCCGGCATGAGGTTTGCGCCCACCATGCCGCGCGCCTATACTGGCGGTCGGGTTGACGTGTGGCAGCGGGCAAGGTGGCAGTGGTGACGGGAGCGGCGAACGGCGGCGAGGGGAAGCACTGGTTAGGGAGTGTGCGGGGGCGACTCCTGCTCTCGCTCGGGTTCGCGCTGTTCGTGCTGATGGGCCTGACGCTCTTCGCGGACAGCCGCAAACTCGCCGATGCGCTGCGGGCATTCCACTGGCCGTTGCTCGTCCCGATTCTGCTCCTCACTTCGTTCAACTACGCTCTCCGCTTCGTCAAATGGCAGTATTACCTGCGGCGGGTTGGTATTACGGAATTGCCAACGCACTTGTCCGCCCGGATTTTCTTCGCGAACTTTACGATGGCGATGACGCCCGGCAAGGTCGGCGAGGTCTTCAAATCGCTCCTGCTGCGTGAGGCGATTGGCACGCCGATCGCCGTCAGCGCGCCGATCATTGTCGTCGAGCGGATGACGGATGGGATCGCGATGCTCTTGCTCGCCTCCGTGGGCTTGGTGATCTTCCGATACGGCGTGCCGGTCTTCGCGACAATCGCGCTGCTCGGTGCGCTCGGCTTGCTGCTCTTGCAGCAGCGGTGGCTGATCCGGCGAATCATTGACGTGGGCGAGCGAATCCGCCCCCTTGCCGCCTTCACGCATCATGTGCACACCTTCTACGACAGCACCTACGCCCTGCTCCGTCCGGCGCCGCTCCTCTTCGCGACGATAATCGGCCTCATCTCCTGGTTGGGGGAGTGCGTCGCGTTCTTTCTCGTCCTCGTCGGGTTGGGGTTCGCGGGCACGCCGCGCTTCCTACTGACGGCGATGTTCGTGCTCGCCGCCGCCTCGCTGATCGGCTCGGTGTCGCTCCTGCCCGGCGGCCTCGGCGCGGCGGAGATCGGCATGACGGCGATGCTCCTCGCGCTGATCACCGATCCGCTGATGACGCACGATGTCGCAGTGGCGGCAACACTGTTGATCCGTTTCTGCACGCTCTGGTTCGGCGTCGCGCTCGGCCTCGTCGCTTTGACGACCGTGCGCGGGCTACTGGGTAGCCGGAAGCGCGTCGCGAAGAAAGCGCTCGCGGGTGTGTTGCACGGTGATTAATTGATCGAAGTGAGGTGGAGTATCTTTCGCCCAGCCGCGCGCCGTTTGCTTGTCGCCGTGTTCGGTATCGCGCTGCTCGTTGGGTGCGGGGGCGGTAGTTCGCCGACAGCGACACCGGCCGTCAAACCGACGACGACGCCACCGCCGACGCTCGACCCGATCCACATCCGCACGGGGAGCGCGATCATACCCAGCCCGACTGGGCAGATTGCTAACAGCGCCACCAATCCGCCTAGTAGCGCGCTAACGTCCCCGCCGCCTGGCGTGATCCCGGCACTCGTCGCAGTACCGACCGTCACGACGGGCACCGTGCTGCAACCGCTGTCGGGCGGCCAGACGTTCGCGACCGCCGATAAGAAGGCGACGATCCGCTACCCGGACAACTGGGACGCCCAGACCGCACCGAACGCCGCGCAGTTCACCCCGAAGGGCGCGTCGCCGACCGATCCGAACGTGACCCGCGTCACCTTTAACGGCCTGCCGGTGCAACTCGATCTGCTTTCGGGCGACAACGCACAGAATTACTTGCAAACCCTCGCCTCGCAAACGACCGGGCGGGGTGCGACGAACCTCCAGGTCCGTTCGATTGATCGCGTCCGCCTCGGCAGCGCGGGAGGATTGGAAGCGGTGCGCATCGTCGTCGCCTACACGCAGGGCGCCCCGGTCGTCTCCGAGCAGGTGATTGTCCAGCCGCAGGGGAGCGACACGACCTGGTTTATCAGCGCCACCGCCCCCGCCGCCGACTTCGCCACCAAATGGGCGCCAATCATTGATGGCATCGCGGGCAGCGTCACCTTTCCCTGAGTATCATCGAGCGAAGTGGCAGCGATTGATCGTTCAGGAAATCAAATGCCGGATTGCGTGCCGCTGCATACAGCCATTCCTGCTCATCAATATCCGCGTCGTCCGCCATGAAGAGCACTACGCGAACCCGACCCGGCCTGACTACTGTAGCAGGCTGATCCAGATGCAGTACATCTTACTCATCATATCGCTCGCGGCAGTGGTTCAGTACTTCACCGCGCCGCACGGTCGCCGCCCTGCCGCTCGGACAGGGTGCGACGATGCTCCTCCTTGACGCTGCGGAGGAGGCCGCCATCCATGAGCAAATCCAGGCCGGCGAGCGCCATCGCCTTGGCGGCGAGTAACATGTTGCGGTAGCCGAGATCGCTATCCGCCGCCGCGACGACCTGCGCCGAATGCCACGGGATCACCCGCTCCGTGATCGGGAAACCCGTCTCGACGGAGGGCACGAGGTACGAGACATTGCCCCAGTCGGTGCTGCCGAGCGCTTCGCCAAGGCGCGGGTGCGGCATGTGCAGGCCGAGATCGTCGAAGTGTCGGCGGACGCGGCGGGCGAGCGTGTAGTTCGTAATCATGTCCGTATATGGCTCTTCCGGGCGGCTCCACGCGAGGCGCGCGCCCGTCATCTCGCCCGCACCCTCCGCGACCCGCTTCACCTTCGCGACGAGTTGCTCCATCGCCCGCACGGTCGCCGCACGGACATAAAAGACGGCGCGGGCGTATTCCGGCACGATATTTGGCGCGTCGCCACCGTGCGTGATAATGCCGTGGATGCGCGCGTCGGGCGTGACGTGCTGCCGGAGGGCGTTGATGCCATTGAAGGTCTCGATCACGGCATTGAGGGCGTTGATGCCGTTGAAGGGGTCGGCGGCAGCGTGCGCGGCACGGCCGTGGAACTCCATCACGACGGTCGAGACGGCGAGCGACAAGCCGCTACCCGGCTCGGTCGGCACGGTCGCCTCGTTCGTGCCGGGGTGCGCACCCAGCGCGGCGTCAATGTCTTCGAAGGCGCCGTGCCGCGCCATGATGACCTTGCCGCCAACGGCCTCCTCGGCGGGCGTGCCGAAGACGACGATCGTGCCCGCGACATCATCCAGCGCGGCGGCGAGGCCGATCCCCGCACCCATCGCGGCGCAGGCGATCAGGTTGTGCCCGCAGGCATGGCCGAGGCCGGGCAGCGCGTCGTACTCGGAAAGAAAGGCGATGCGCGGCGCCCCCTGCCCCTTTTCGGCGCGGAAGGCGGTTGGCAGGTCGGCGATGCCCCGCGCGGTCGCGAAGCCGTACCGCTCCAGCATCGTCGCGACTGCCTGCGAGGAAGTGACCTCCTCCATCGCGATCTCCGGGTGCGCGTGAATAAACCGGCTCACCGCGAGGATGTCGCCCGTCGCGTCATCAATCGCCCGCAACACCTTCTCGCGCAACGCCGCCTCCGCCATCTTCCGCCTGCCTCCTTCACGACTCATCAATACCGGAAACATATGCGTAGGGGCGGTTCGTGAACCGCCCTCCCCGCACGATGAAGTCCCGCATCTGCGACGGTTTCGATGATCCTCAGCGCGCGGTTCGTGAACCGTCCCTACGGGACATTGGTGGCAGTATAGCAGCGAATCATTGGGGTACGTTCATCATTCATGGCTGGGCCATACCCGATGCCTGTCGCAACGCCACATGCGGTAGGGGCGCACAGCGTGCGCCCACTTTAGGTCGTGCGTATCTACTTCTTACCCTCGTACAGCTCCACCCAGTGCGCGTGCTCGTCCTTCGCAGCGGCAACCAACTCCGGGTCGGTGAGCAAGTCGAAAGCGGTGAGGGACATCGCGGTGGAGACTTTCAGCAGCTGCTCATAGCCGAAGTCCGAGCAGGAGGCGTCCACGACCTGCTGCGAGTGGCCGGGGATCATCTCATGGCTGATCGCGAACGAGCCGGTGACGGAGGGCACGACATAGGAGACGTTGCCGAAGTCCGTCGAATACGGGCCGCGCGACCCCTGATCCCGCGCGTTGACCTCCATCCCCGCCTTGCGCATATTCTCCTCGTAGATGCGGCCGATCACGTACGACGGGCGCATATCGTAGCAGGTGGGTTCGGCATGGTGCATCTCCACGGTCGTCTCGGTGAGCATCGCCGCGCCCTCGGCGATCCGGCGCACTTTGTCCTCCAGCACCGCGAGATACTCGCGGTCGGCGGCACGGACGAAGAACTTCGCGGCGGCGTAGTGCGGCACGACATTCGGCGCGTCGCCGCCGTGGGTGATGATGCCGTGGATGCGCGCATCCTGCTTGATGTGCTGGCGCATCGCGTCAATGCCGGTGAAGAGTTTGATGACGCCATTGAGGGCATTCGCGCCGTTGTACGGATCGCCGGCCGCGTGCGCCGGCTTGCCGTGGAACTCGAAATCTATGTGCGAGACCGCCAGGCAGGTGCCGCCGGGGTACTGGGTTGCGGAGCCGGTGAACGGCCCGGCGTGATGGATCATCAAGGCGGCATCAACATCGTCGAAAACCCCGGCTTCGATCAGTTTCACCTTACCGCCGCCCCCCTCTTCGGCGGGCGTGCCGATGATCTGGAACGTGCCGTCAATCTGATCCATGATCTGGCCCAGGCCAATCGCGGCGGCGAGGCCGGACGCGCCGATCAGGTTATGACCGCAGCCGTGCCCGAGGTTCGGCAGCGCGTCGTACTCGGCGAGCACGGCGACCGTCGGCCCCGGCCCTTTGCCGCGCTTGGTCGCCCGGAAGGCGGTTTCCAGCCCACCGAGCGGCTTCTCGACCGCAAAGCCTTCCTTGCGCAGTTGGTCCGCAAGCAGTTGCGAGGCGAATCGCTCCGCGTAGCCGATCTCCGGGTGCTTGTGGATCTGATCGGAGATATTGATGATCCCCGGCCCGTGCTCATCAATCGCCCCGGCGATCTGTTCCCGCAACTTTTCGCGCATCTCGACGTGCATTCTTCCCCCTTCAGCGACACTGCGGATGGCCCGTGCGCCATGACTATAACACTATGCCAATTGGCCGCCTATGAATACATCACACCCCGCTTTATTACCAAAGAAGCAAAAACCCCGTGACGACCAATAACTACACTGAGACTTATAAGTGATTATTTTATATCTCATTATACTATGTACGTATACTTGTAGTCATTCAGTCTATTGCTTACATTCTTTTCGGCCACCATTCGGGGTAAGAATTTCGTTCGCTGGGTCCCTACAGTACGTATGCCTCGTGTCGTTCTATGGCGGAGGGGGAAGTATGAAGGCCGTCCAGCTTCGGGTCGCGCTGCGTGGGTTTTGCCTCTCACTGAGCATGCTCATTCTCATCGTATGTATCTTCGTAGTCGCGCCCGCGCCGACCGTCCTCGCGGCGTCCGTGATAGTTGATTCGCCTGCCGATGTCACGCACACTTCCGGATGTGCTGCGGATGGCACGACTTCTCCCTGCTCATTACGAGATGCAATCACCTATGCCAACACGAATCCTGGCACCGCCATCTCAATCAATGCAGGCACCTACACGCTCACCCAGGCGCTCGCCGTGCATGTGGACATGACAATCACGGGCGCAGGCACCGACACTACGATCATTGATGGCGGCGGATCTTATCGCATCTTCCTGATCAACGGCGGGAGCGTCTCCATCAGTCAACTAACACTGCGGAACGGCAACGCCAATGGCGCCGCAGGCAACTCCGATGGTGGAGCACTCGTCACCTTCAGTGGGGCAATCGTGACACTCGCAAACGTCACGATCAGCAACAACACGGCGATCCACGGTGGCGGGATCGCCACCTATGGCACGGAAACGCTGACGATTAACAACAGCACGATCACCGGTAACTCCGCGATTGATTCAGGCGGCGGAATCTACAACAAGACCGAGGCCATCACGGTGAATCGCAGTCTGATCGCCAACAACACGGCAATCGGCACTTCCGGCACCTCCGGTGGTGGCGGCATCTACGTCCTCTCCATGACGACGCTGAACAATACGACGGTCTTCAGTAACACCGGGCGCAATGGCGGCGCCATTGCAAACGGAGGAGGCTCCCTCGTTCTGAGCAACGCCACGTTCAGCGGCAATAGCGCATCCGTACAAGGCAGCGCCATCTTCACGCAAGGAGATGTGACGATCACGAACTCGATCGTTGCTGAATCCTGCTTCAATACTGGCGGCAGCTTCGCGTCGGGCGACTACAACATTGACCAGAGCGGTACCTGCGGCTTGCATCATCCCCACGATCAGGTCGCAAATCCGATGCTTGACGGGTTGAATGCGAATGGTGGCCCTACGCAGACCCTGGCCCTCCTTCCGGGCAGCCCCGCAATCGACAAAATCCCGAATGTCGGTGTCAATTGCCCGGCGACTGATCAGCGGGGCGCGCCCCGACCGCAGCCCACAGGCGGCGCGTGCGATATCGGCGCCTTTGAAGCCGCGCCAATACCAGCGCCGACGCATTTTGTGATCGGCAGTCCATCATCCACCACGGCGGGCATTCCCACGAGCGTGACCGTCACGGCGAAGGATGCCGCAGAGAATACCGTGCTCTCCTATACCGGCGTCATTCACTTCGCCAGCACAGACGCGCAAGCCATCCTCCCCAGCAACTACACCTTCACCGGCGGCGGCGGTGATAACGGCGCGCATCTCTTCACGGGTGGCGCGACGTTCACAATCGTGAGAAACCAGACACTCACCGTTACTGATGTTGCCATCTCTTCGATTAGCGGCAGTGTCGCGGTTACCGTCAATCCGGCAACCGCCGCGCGTTTCACGGTCAGCGGCTTCGCGTCACCGAATGTGGCGGGCGCGACCGGGAGTTTCACGGTGACGGCGATAGATGCATTCGGTAATACCGCGACGGGTTACACGGGCACCGTCCAATTCTTTAGCAGCGATCCGCAAGCCGATCTGCCCGGCAACTACGCATTCGTCGGCGGAGATGCCGGCATCCACATATTCACAAACGCCGTCACACTGAAGACCGCCGGGACGCAGAGCATCATCGCGACCGATACCGCCACGTCGTCCATCACCGGCAGCCAATCTATCACGATCACGTCTGTTGGCGGCGTCGCGTCGTTCGTCGTTACCGGCTACCCGTCCCCGATATCGGTCAATATTGTCAATGGCTTCACCGTCATCGCCAAAGATGCCTACGGCAATACCGCGTCGGCGTATCGCGGCCCCATTCAATTCTCCAGCACCGACGCTGCAGCAACGCTCCCCGGAACGTACATGTTCACGGCGGCCGACGCGGGCGTCCACCTCTTTACCGCCACAATGAAAACGGTCGGCAATCGCACACTGACGATCACCGATACTGCCAATGGCTCCGTGACGGGTAATCAAGCCGTCACGGTGACTGCCGCAACGGCCAATCATCTCTCCGCAAGCGTCGGCACGACGCCCCAAAGCGCTGTCATCGGTCACACCTTCCCCACCCCGCTCGCCATCGCCGTTCAGGATGCCTTCAACAACCCGGTCGGTGGCATCGCGGTTACCTTCGCGGCGCCCGGCAACGGCGCGCGCGGCTTCTTCGGCGGCAGCACGACGACGGCGACGGTAAACACCGATAGCAGCGGTATGGCGACCGCGCCACCCTTCACGGCCGGCAGCGTCGCGGGGAGTTACACCATCGTCGTCATCGTCGCGGAGATCGGAACATCCACACCCTTCGCGCTGACCAACCTGCCTGACTCCGCCGATCATTTCGTCCTGACGGGCGTTCCGTCCGTGCAGGCAGGAATCGGCTTCGGTTTCTCGGCCACGGCGACCGATAGCGGCGGGAACATCGCCACCGGTTATCGCGGCACGGTGCATCTGATCAGTAACGATCCGCAGGCGAGCCTGCCATCCGGCGATTACCTCTTTACCGACGCCGACAACGGCGTCCATTCGTTCTCCGTCACGCTTCGGAGCGCGGGCAGTCGCTCCGTCACCGTCATGGGCACCGGCCCCGCTGCGGCCAACGGCGCCCTTTCTGTCGCGATCACCGCCGCCCCGGCGCGCACACTCTCCGCGAATGCGAGCAGCACGCCGCAGATCGCCACGATTGGCGTTGCGTTCAGCGCGCCGCTCGCGGTGGCGGTGATTGATGCCTTCAATAACCCGGTAAACAACGTTTCCGTTGCCTTCACCGCACCGGGAAGCGGCGCGTCGGGCAGCTTCGCGGGTGGCGGAAACCCGACTATGCTGACAAGCGGCAATGGTATCGCTACCGCGCCCCAGTTCACCGCGAACCCGATCACCGGCAGCTATTCGGTTCTCGCCTCGGTGACGGGACTGTCCGGCGTCGTCTTCAGCCTCACGAACAGCGCGGGCCTCCCCGGCTCAATCGCGGTCACGACGGGAAGCCCGCAGAGCGCCGTCATCAATGCCCCTTTCGGCGCTTCCTTGAGCGCTACCGTCAAAGATGGCTCCAACAACCTCACCCCGAATGTCGTCGTCACCTTTGTCGCACCCGGCGGTAGCGGCGCATCCGGCACCTTCACCGGCGGCGCCTACACCGTCAATGTGACGACAGACAGCACCGGTATTGCCACCGCACCAGCGTTCACGGCCAACACGACCGCCGGTTCGTACACCGTCTCCGTCGGCGCGCCGGGTGCCGGCTCTCCCGCGACGTTCTCGTTGACCAACAATCCGGGTGCAGCGAGCGTCCTCGCCATCTCAGTTCTGACGAACCCGTCCCCGGCGGGTTTCGCCACCAACTTCACCGTCACCGCACGGGACGCTTTCGGCAATACGGCGACGGATTATGTCGGCACCGTCCATTTCACGAGCACCGATGCACAGGCGGCGATGCCCATGGATTACCCCTTTGTTGTCGCGGACCTCGGCAGCCATGCGTTTGCCGCGACGTTCAAGAGTATCGGCCCGCAGGTCCTGACGGCAACCGACAGCACTACCCACATCACCGGGAATCAGCCGATACAGGTGATCCCCGGCCCAGCGGCGGCAATCATCGTCAGCGGCTATCCCTCGCCGGTCGCCGTCAATGGTAGCAACGCATTCACGGTCAGCATCCGTGATGCCCTCGGCAACACGGCCTCCGGCTACCTGGGAACAGTGGTGTTCACGTCCACCGACACCCAGACGATTCTGCCCACCAACTATTCCTTCGCTACCGCCGATCAAGGGACGCATAATTTCGTGGCTACCTTCAAGACCGTCGGCACGCAGACACTTACCGCGAAAGACCGTGCCGAGAGTTCGATCACCGGCAGCCAATCCGGCATCATTGTGACATCGGGGGCGGGAACGCACCTCACGCTGTCCGCACCCACGACCGCAAAGGCGGGCACATCATTCTCCGTCACTGTGACGGCCAGGGATGTTCTGGAAAACACGGTGACCGACTACACGCGCACGGTGCGCTTCACGAGCGGTGACCCGCTCGCCGGATTGCCGCCGGATTACACATTCGTCGCGGCCGATAGCGGCACGCACGTCTTCACCGTCCTGCTCAAAACGGCCGGTTCCCGAACCGTCACGGCCACCGATCTCAGTGTCTCAACGGTGACCGGCGGCGCCACGGTCACGGTCAGCGGCCCCGTTATCACCGGTGTCACGCCACTCTCCGGCCCATTCGGTGTTGGCACGACGATTACAGTGTCGGGAATCAACCTGACCGGGGCGAGTGTCTCCGTCGGTGGGAATACGTGCGGCGGCGTCGCGGTCAATAGCGGCGGTACGAGCCTGACATGCAACGCGCCATCGCATGCGGCGGGGACCGTGGATCTTATCATGACGACGAATGGCGGATCAGCGACGCTGAATAACGCCTTCACCTACGTACCGGCTTCGCTGCCGCCCGCGCCGCCGCCACGCACGGGTGGTGGATCGAGCGGTGGAACCGGCGGGCTACCTATTCCCATACCGGCGCATCGGTGAGCGCCCCCGCGTTCGGGCTACTCAGGAAGCCATCGCACGTTTCATGTACGCAATCGCTTCCTCGGCGGTGGGGTCAACGCCGTTGAGGAGGGCGAGGTAGTAGGCGGTCCAGTCGGCGAAAGCGAGCGTCCAGAAGACCTGCGCGAGACGGCTGCGCCCCTTCGCCTCCACGATGCCGTGCGGGATACCGCGCCGGTCGAGCAGGTCGGTCGTCACCTGCCAGTGCGTCCGCACGCGCGGATGATCGTACGACGAGCGCAACTGCACGACCGCGAGCTGTTCCGCGAGTTGCGCCGGGAATTCATAGCCGACCGTAGCGGTGTGATTGACCTCAGGGAGCAGATCGTAGATCGCGGTCGTCTTCGCGTACCCGTTCAACTTCGCCTTCCACGCCCGCGCGACAGGTTCGAGCAGCGTGCCGCCATAGATCGCCGGAATCCTGCCGACGAGTTCGCGCGCCATCTGCTTCGCCGGGTTCGCGCGTTCAGGCGCCTGCGGGCCGAATACGTCGCGCTGCGTTTCAAGGAGCGCAATCGCCTCGTCCATGTCCGCCGCGACCTCGCCGACGACATGGACGGCGTGCGCGATGGCGATCAGCGCGGTGAACATCGAGGCGAGCGCGTCGCGCGGCCTCGACTCGGCGGTATAGGAGACGAGCGGGGCGCGGTGGGTGGTCGCCAGCCCCTCCAGCGTGCCGCCCGTCGTGACGATCACGGGCTTCACGCCGCGATCAATCGCCTCCTCGAACGCCGCGACCGTCTCCTCCGTGTTGCCGGAATGCGAGACGACGACGGCGATGCTGTCCGGCCCGACAAACGCGGGCACGTCGTATCCGCGCACGACGATGACCGGGATTTGCGCCGTGTGCGCGACAACGCCTCGCAGCATATCGCCCGCGAGCGCCGCGCCGCCATTACCGATGACGATGAAGCTGAAAATATCTGAATGCTTGTCCGGCAGATCCACGTACCGCGTCCGCTGCCATGCCGCCCGCACCTGCTCCGGCATCGCCATCAGATGCCCCGCCATCCCCTGCGTATCCACCGCCCCGTACGTCTCCACCCGCTGCTCACTCATCGCTAATCCTTCCCGGACTTAACGCAGAGGACGCAGAGAACACAGAGAGAAACAGAGATTCATTTGTTTCTTTCTTTCCCCTCCGTGTTCTCTACGTCCTCTGCGTCCTCCGAACTACGGTTTTCCTAGATGATGTCGCGGTGCGCGAGGGCTTCGGCGATCTGGACGGCGTTCAGGGCGGAGCCTTTACGCAGGTGATCCATCGCCGACCAGAAGACGAGGCCGTACGGGTTGCTGCTATCCTCCCGGATGCGACCAACAGCGACGCTGTCCTGACCCGCGACGCCGATCGGATGCGGGTAGAGGCTGACCGCCGGGTCATCCTGTACGCGGATGCCCGGCGACTTGCCCAGGATGCGCCGGGCATCGTCCGCGCTGAGGAGGCGCGAGAATTCGGCATGCACATTCTGCGTGTGCGCCTGATAGACGGGCGCGCGCACGGCGGTCGCGGAAAGGCGCAGTTCCGGCGCGCGGAGCACCTGCTTCGTTTCCTGCGCGAGCAGCCATTCCTCCCGCGAGTAGCCGTCCGCGTGGAAAACGTTGACCTCCGGCAGGAGGTTGAAGGCGATCGGGTGCGCGAAGATGTGCGCAACCGGCTCCTTCCCCTGCAACATCGCCTGCGTCTCTTCCGTCAACTCGCGGATCGCCCCTGTGCCCGCCGAGCCGACCGCGCAGAGCGCCGTTACCGTCACGCGCCGCACCGGGTTAAGCCGGTGCAGCGGCGCGAGCACGAGGCAGAGCTGGATCGTCAGGTCGTGCGGGCAGGCGACGATCCGCGCGCCGTTCGCCAATAGTTCCTCATTGACTTCCGGTACGATGAGCGGCGTCGTTTCGCTCGTGTTCTCGCGGCCGGTCGCATTAATGACCATGCAGCCGGCGTTGCGCGCGTGCGGGAGCACCTGCGCGTTGGTTTCCCGCCCGCCGGCGAGAAAAACGAGGTCGAGATGCTTGAACGCGCCGGGAAGCGCGCGTTCGACGCTGATTTCGCTCTCGCCGAAAGGCAGACGCTGGCCAATTGATCGGTCGGACGCGTACACATTCAAGGTGCGGATCGGGTAGCGGCGCTGTTCGAGGATGCGGAGCAATTCGCTGCCCAATATCCCCGTCCCGCCGACGACTCCGACGCGATAACTCGTCACACAAGGCCCCTTTTCCACTTGCCGACGGCACCCCGCCGCCAGCGCATCGTACAGGGTATCACATCGCGCGGGCGACAAGTGGCAGGGCACACAGAATTAGGCCTCACCCTCAAGGTCGCCGGAACACGCCGTTGCTCGCGTCCTCGGATTCGGTCATAGTAGCGCGCAGCGATCCGGTAGCGTAGGCTTCGGCCTGCGTCCCTTCCCGGTAGCACGGGCTTTCGAGCTTGCAACAGTGAGAAGAGAAAGGGACGCAGGCCGAAGCCTACGCTACCATTTCTGACGAACGGAGAAACACCGATGCGAACCTACGGCAGCCAGTCCCTCGTCGCGCCGCTCAAGCGGGTGATCGTCAAGCGACCCACGGAAAGCGCCGCCGATGCCGCGCGCTGGCGGGAGTTCGGCTACCTCCACGCGCCGGACGCGGAGCGGCTGCGAGCGGAGCACACGGCGTTTGTTGCACTCGTCGCGGCCTCCGGCGCGGAAGTGCTCTACGAGGACGAGATCGTCCCCGTTCCGACGGAACTGCTGGACGCGATCTTTGTCTATGACCCCGCGATCGTCACGGACGCGGGCGCGATCATCGGGCAGCCGGGGAAGCCGCTGCGACGCGGCGAGGAGGAGGCGATGCGCCGCGCCTTCGGGGAAATCGGCGTGCCGATCCTCGGCACCGTCGGTGGTGAGGCGACGATGGACGGCGGCGACACCCTCTGGCTCGACCACGACACGCTGTGCGTCGGCCTTTCGTACCGCACGAACGACGCGGCAATTGTCCAACTGCACAATCTGCTCGCGCCGCTCGGCGTGACCGTGATCCCCTTCCCCTTGCCGCACTGGCGCGGCCCGGCGGAGTGCCTGCATCTCATGTCACTCATTAGCCCGGTCGCGGAGGATTTGGCGGTCGTCTATCCGCCGCTCATGCCGATCCCGCTGATGCGGCTGCTGGAGGAGCGCGGTATCCGCCAGGTCGTCGTGCCAGACGCGGAGTTTCCAACGCTCGGCTGCAACGTCCTCGCCGTCGCGCCGCGCGAGGTCATTATGGCGGCGGGCAATCCCGCGACGAGCGCGGCATTGCGCGCGGCGGGTTGCACCGTGCGCGAGTACGCGGGCGCGGAGATCAGCCTGAATCGCGAGGGCGGCCCGACCTGCCTCACGCGCCCCATCTTACGAAGCAATGAGCAATAAACCGGCCCGTCTAATTTCATAGATTTTCTGCCCTATTTAGCCGATTGGGATGCGGCAAACGGATGGTCAAATTTTGACTGTTCGCGGCCCAATTCGTATACTTCGTTGTAGAACAGATTTTCTGCGTGGCGGCGTGTTTCGCCTATGCGGATGGGATACAGAGAGTCGAGGCATAACATGGCATCCGAGATGGTTTCTTTCATGTATCTGACGCCCGAAGCGCCGCCGGTGCGCCCGTCGCTGCCGGTGTCGCTCTCTGCCGCGATCCTGCGCGAGCGGCTCAATCCGGTGATGGTGGCGACGATCTTCAATGCAATCGAGACGGCCGAGCCGGTCTGCATCCTCTACCGGCGCGACGACGGACAGATCACCGCCCGCGTCATCTGGCCCGAGCGCATCTGGGTGACGGAGGACGACCACGTCGCCGTTCGGGGCTACGACAGCCGCCGGGGCGCTGTCCGCACCTTCCGCTGCGACCGCATCGCGGACGCGCACATCATCGAGCCGTAGCGAGGCGGGCTTTCCTCATCCCCAGCCCGTCTCCATCGCTCCGAGGGCACGGAACAGATAGGTATGTTTGGCGATGGAGAGGGAGGGGACGCGGAGGAAGTATCATGGCATTCTGCCAACCTTCTCCGTATCTGCATTTCTCCCCCTCTCTATTGCTTGTCAGCAATAGAGAGGGGGCCAGGGGGTGAGATTTCCCCTATACCCGCAGTACCCGTTTCAGCCGCGCGACGGCTTCCATCAGCACGGGCGTCGGTTGGAGGAACGAGAAGCGGAGGTAGTCGCCCCAGGCCGGGCCGAAGCCGGTGCCAGGAAAGATCAGGACGTGCGCTTCTTCGAGCAGTTTGCGCGCGAGTGTGAAAGCGGGCATGCCGGTCGTGGCAATGTTGGCGAAGATGTAGAAGGTGCCGTACGGGTGGCCGTAGGTGAAGCCCAGGGCATCGAGCGCGGGCATCAAGGCGCGGCGGCGTTCGTCGTAGATAGCGCGGAACTCCGCGACACATTCCTGCGGGCCGTTGAGCGCGGCGATGCCTGCCCACTGCGAGATCGCGGGCGCGGCGATGCTGATGGACTCCTTCATCGCGCGGATCGCCCGCGTCAGGGCGGGCGGGGCGACCGCGTAGCCGAGCCGCCAGCCCGTCATCGCGTACGTCTTGGAAAAGCCATTCAAGGTAATCGTCCGCTCGCGCATCTCGGGCAGCGAGCCGATGCTGAAATGCTCCGCGCCATCGAAAACGAACTGCTCGTAGATCTCATCGGAAATGACGACAAGATCGTGCTCAATGGCGAGGTGTGCGATCTCCCGCAGGTGCGCAGGGGAGATAACGCCTGCGGTCGGATTGCCGGGCGTGACGAGCAGGATCGCCTTGGTGCGCGGCGTGATCCGCGGTTCGACCTCCTCGGGGCGCAGATCGAAGTCGTCCTCCTGGCGCGTCGGCACAGGTACGATCACGCCGCCCGCCCGGCCAATCGCCGCGTCGTACGAGCTGTAGCGCGGGTCGGGCACCAAGATTTCGTCGCCCGGATCGAGGAGCGCCTGCACGATGGCGTACAAGCCTTCCTGCCCGCCCGTCGTGACGGTGATTTCCGTCTCCGGGTCGGCGATCACACCATTCTCGCGCGCCAATTTGGCAACAATCGCCCGCCGCAGTTCGATCAACCCGGCGGGGTGCGTGTAGTGGTCGCACCGCCCGTCCGCCATCGCCTCCTTCGCGGCGGTGACGATGTGCGCGGGTGTCGCGAAATCCGGGTCGCCCAGACCGAGCGAGATCACGTCCGGCCACTGCTGGGCGATCTCGATCAGCACATCCCGCTCGTCCACCAACCCCGCCGCATCGGCGTGTGCAATCGTGCTACTCATCCGCCACACCGATCGAAACCGGGGAGAACCGCAAAGGCGCAAAGACGCAAAGGGCGCAAAGAGATCCGAAGATAAGAAGGGCGATGATGCATCAACATCCTTTCTCCTCTTTCTCTTCTTTGCGTCCTTTGCGCCTTTGCGGTTCAATCGGTTTCAATCCCTGGACGAGGGGAACGAGGCGGGTCATGGCGTCACGGATGGCGGGGGTGGGTTGGGTGAGGGCGAAGCGGAGATAGCCTTCGCCGCCGAGGCCGAAGAGATGACCGGGCAGGGTGCGCACCCCGGCGCGTTCGAGGAAGAGCCGCGCACACTCGGCGGATGACCGTCCGGTGCTGCGGATGTCCGCGAAGGCGTAGTACGCCCCGCGCGGGTTGCCGTGCGGGAGGCCCATCGCCGTCAGCGCGGGCAGGAGAATGGCACGGCGCTCCACCAAATCGGCGCGCATCTCATCCACCGCGTCCTGCGGGCCGGTGAGGGCCGCGAGCGCCGCCCACTGCGACGGCGCCGCCGAGCAGATCGAGAGGGCGAGTTTGAGATCGGTGATCGGCTGGATCAGATGCGTCTCGCCCGCGACGTAGCCGACGCGCCAGCCCGTCATCGCGTATCCTTTGCTGAATGAGCCGACGATCACCGTCCGCGCGCGCATACCGGGAAGCACCGCGATGTTCACATGCGCCGCGCCATCGAAAACGAATGTCTTGTAAATCTCGTCGAACAGGACAAGGAAATCGCGCTCCACCGCGAGGGCGGCAATCTTCGCCAACTCGTCGCCGCCGATCACCGCACCCGTCGGATTGTCCGGCGTGACGAGGACCAGGAGGCGGGTGCGGGGGGTCAGGCACCCCTCGATCGCGGCGGCGGTCAGGCCGATACCGGCGGTCAGATCAACAGGAACGGGCACGCAGACGCCACCGGCGAGGCGGACGGCATCGTTGTACGCCGGGTAGCCGGGGTCGGCCAGCAGCACCTCGTCGCCGGGGTGGACGAGCATCTGCACCGCGACGAACAGCCCCTCCTGCCCACCAGAGGAGATGAGGATTTCGCTGTGCGGGTCGTAGGCGACGCCGCTCTCCGCCGCGAGCCGGTCGGCGAGCGCGTGCCGGAGCGGCGCGATACCGGGGCGTGAGGTGTAGTGCGTCTCGCCCCGGTCGAGCGCGTCCGCGACGGCGGCGATGATGTGCGGCGCGGTCCGTCGCTCCAGTTCGCCCCGCCCGAGATCAATCACGGGCAGCGCGGGCGTGATCGGCGTCGCGGCGGCGTCATCCGTCAGCCAAACGCGCGCACGCGCGGCGACATACTGCCGCCCATCCGTCGCGCGCGATGTGACAACCATATCTGCCCGCTCCCCGTACCATCACCGATCCACACCGCGCCCTCTTCCCCACGGCACAGCGTGGGACATGCATTTTTACCATACCAGTCAACCCCATACGGAACGGCGCGCGGATATGGTACGCTCTCGACACGCCTTATTGGTGCATCTTGCAGCGTTCGCGCCCGATGTTATGAGGAGGAAGCCATGCGGCAACCGAAGATCACGCGCATCCGCGTCCACCAGTATCAGTACACAGTCGCCAACCTCGGTGTGGACTATAACGGTTTCAATCAGGTCTATGAGCCGGGTGCGACGTTCACGCACACCGGCCACATCGTCGCCATCGAGACGGACGCGGGGGTGACGGGCGAGTACAACGGCGGCGACACGGCGGCGATGGCGCAACTGCCGATGTTCACTAATTACCTGCTCGGCCGCAACCCGCTCGAACGCGAGTTGATCCACAACGACATCAAGCGTGCCTGCCGCAAGAACGACCGGATGGGCATGGGGCCGGTGGACTGTGCCCTCTGGGACCTCGCGGGCAAACTCTACGACGCGCCTGTCTGGCAGATGCTCGGCGGCTGGCGCACCGCACTGCCCTGCTACGCCAGTACCTATCATGGTGACCACCAAAAGGACGGCCTGAGCAGCCCGGAGGCGTTCGCCGCATTTGCCGTGCAATGCCGCGCAATGGGCTACCCAGCGATGAAGATTCATCCGTGGGGTCGCGCACCGATCAATCAGGAAGTCGCGAATGTCCTCGCCGCGCGCAAGGCGGTCGGTGACGGCTTCGACCTGATGCTCGACCCGGCCTGTGAGTACAATACCTTCACCGACACACTGAAGGTGGGCCGCGCCTGCGACGAGGCGAACTTCCTGTGGATCGAGGACCCGATGAAGGACGGCGGCATCTCCGCCCAGGCGCACCGCAAACTGCGCCAACTGATCCGCACGCCGATCATGATCGGCGAGCACGCGCGCGGGTTCGAGACGCACATTGATCTGATGGTGCAGGAGGCGACCGACCTCGTCCACGCCGACCCGAACTACGACATGGGCATCACCGGCGTGATGAAGATCGCGCACGCCTGCGAGGGGTTCGGGCTAGATGTGCAACTGCACGCGCCCGGCCCCGCGCAGCGCGCCTGCATGGCGGCCATCCGCAATACGAACTACTACGAAATGGGCCTCGTCCACCCGAAAGTGACGGGCGGCAAACCGCCGATCTACGCCGACGACTACGCGGACGGGTTGGATGCGATTGACCGGAACGGCTGCATCCCCGTCCCGCCCGGCCCCGGCCTCGGCATCACCTACGACTGGGATTGGATCACGAAGAACCAAACCGGCGTCGCGGTGTATGAATAGATGGTGGAGCAGGCTTCAGCCTGCAAAATGGTGGCACGGGTTTCCAGGTGCCCTTTGGGCGGCATGTGAGGCCCACAGGTTGAAAACCTGTGCCACCTAATAGCCGCTTCGATGGAATGGGGCCACGCACGGTGTCTACGGTAGCGGGGCAGGATATGCGTGACACGACAACACAATCGGTTCCATCCGGTCGCTGGGCGATACGCCAGACATGGCGGGACTTGCTCTTCGCGCATTGGCCCGTGCCGGTAGAGATGTTGCGCCCGCTGATCCCGGCGAACCTCGATGTGGACACCTTCGATGGCGCGGCGTGGGTCGGCGTCGTGCCCTTCCGCATGACGGGCGTGCGGCTGCACGGCACACCGTTTTCTCCCGTCGCGGGGGCATTCCCGGAACTGAATGTGCGCACGTATGTCGTGCCGCGCGGGACGACGGAAAAGAAGCCGGGCGTCTGGTTCTTTTGCCTCGATGCGGGTAGCCCCGTCGCGGTTGCGGTGGCACGGGCGTGGTATCACCTGCCGTACTTCAACGCGCGCATGTCTGTCCGTGCCGACGCAGAGCGCATTCGCTATACCTCACGCCGCACGCACCGGGGCGCATCGCCCGCCGCGCTCACCGCCACGTATGGCCCCATCGCGCCCGTCGTCCTCAGCGAACCGGGGACGCTCGCCCACTGGCTAACCGAGCGGTATTGTCTCTACACAACGGATCGCCGGGGCCGCCTTTATCGCGGCGACATCCACCACCCGCACTGGCCGCTGCAAGCCGCCAAAGCCGAGATCGCCGTCAACACGATGGCGGCGGCGCACGGCATCACCCTGCCAGATCGCGCGCCACTCCTCCATTTCGCCCGCCGCCTCGATGTCCACTGCTGGCCAATCCGCTCCCACCCCCACTGCCCAGAGGGCTCCCGCTCCGCCCGCCATGCGGGGGAGAGGGGCCGTCACGCACTCGGTTCCGACCGTTTGTAGCGCCTGCTCGGGTCCATGTTGATGACGTGATATGACTCGGCGAAGGGGAGGCCGTGCGACCGGCCCTCGTCCGCCGCGCGGAGGCGGAGCATCGTCGCGACGCGCTCGCCGTCGCCAACCTGGCTATCGTGCATCCGCATCGCCTCGATCTTTTGGTCGAGTACGCTGCTGATGTCAATCCAGCGGTTCGGCTTGTTGGTACTGGCGAGATAGACTTCCGTGACATTGTGCGGCTCCAATCCTTCCGCGATTAGTTCGGGGAAGGTCAGGCGGTCGCGCGCGGCGGGGAAAATCGCCGCCAATGCCGCTTCGCCGGAGGCGCGATGGTCCGGGTGCTGGATGTACCAATCCTCGAAGTAGTGGACTTCGGGGTCGAAGCAGACGACGATCTCCGGTTTGTAACGGCGGATGATCCGCGTGAAATCGCGGCGGAGGGCGAGTGTCGGTTCGAGCATCGCGTCCTCGTAGGTGAGGAAGACGACCTCGTTGCAGCCGAGATGGCGCGCGGCTGCTCGCTGCTCCTCCTGCCGCTGCACGACGAGCCGTTCCCCGGTCATCGTCGCGTCGCTCGTTCCTTTGCTCCCGTCAGTGCAGAACGCATAGACCAGTTCCCGCCCCGCCCGCGCCCACAACGCCAGCGCGCCGCCGCAGACGAACTCTGTATCGTCCGGGTGCGCGAAGAGCGCCAACACCGGCCCGCCACCCGTGACGCCGTATTGGGTTTCCATCGTGATTGCTCCTCTCTTCTCACGGTAACGTAGGCTTCAGCCTGCGTCCCTGTCTCGTCCTCCAGAAGGACACAGGCTGAAGCCTACGCTACTGGTTCTCCACCGTCGCGCGGAGGCCGACGAGATGTTCGTGTGGATGCGCGATGACCGGAAATTTGATGACCTGCTCGGTCGTGCGCACTGCATCGCCGAAGATCGGCACGACCGCAATGAGATTGAGTTCCGCATCGGATAGGTCGCGGATGGCGTGCGCAAGATTGCCGCCGTTGCGCTGGAGCGAAGCAATCGTTTCGCCGCGATCGGCGTGCGCGTACTTGTCGGCGGAGATCGCGTTGCCCTGATGGATCGCCGACCAGTCGCTGAACATCGCCGGGATCGGTGCACCCGCCGCGACCGCCTGTACGAGCCGCATATGGGCGATATACGCGCCGCCGACGTGCCGGACGACCGCCGCCACCGTCCGCCCGTCGTCCACGCACGGCGCGGTCCACATCTCCACCGGGCATGACTCGGCGAAGGCGATCACCTCATCATTCGCCTGTTCGAGTTCCGCCGCTAAACGCTCTGCTCGGTCGCTCATCGCCGCTCCCTTTCCTTCACGAACGCCCGCGCCACGAGCATCTAAACATAGCATGGACAACGTGCGGCGAGTATAACAGGCGGTGATGCCAACCCGGCGATGTGCCTATCGCATGCTTGACACGACAGAACGAACGTTCTATACCATACCAAGGAGCAAGGCAAACGTTGTGACGATGCGACAAGGAGGGATCATGCTCGGCAAAGAGATGCTCGGGACGATGTTCGACTACAATGCGGCGATGAACGTGCGCCTGCTCGATTTCGCCACGAAGGTGCCGGACGAGCAGTTGGACACGCCCTCCAACTACAGCGTCGGCAGTTTGCGACAGACGCTCTGGCACACGGTGGTTGTCGAGGCAGGGTGGGGAATGTTCTGCCGGGGCATCGAGGTTGATCGCACGCAACCGCCGCCGGTCGCGCCGACCGCCACGATTGCGGACCTGCGCGCCTTCCACGCCGAGGAAAGCGGGCAGATGCGCGCCTTCCTCGGCGAACTGAGCAACGACGACTTCACGGCAACCCTGATGCGGAAACACCCGGATGGGTCGGAACGCTCCTTTATCCGCTGGCAGGTCCTCACCCACATCCTCTACCACAGCGCGCAGCACCGCAGCGAAATCGCGGAGATGCTGACGCGCTACGGCCAGTCGCCGGGCGATCTCGATTTCATCTTCTTCATGCGCTCAGGCGGGACGATGACCGACTGATCGTGCGGCAATCCCAACACAACGAAGAAGGTTGAACCACCAAGCCACCAAGAGAGGAGGGAAGGAATGTAGCGCAGTGACCGCAGAGACCACAGAGAGTACAAAGAAACGAAAGAAGAGACACACGCTCATTTTCTCTGCGATCTCTATGTCCTCTATGCTCAATCCTTCTCTTCTTGGTGTCCTTGGTGTCTTGGTGGTTCCGATTAAATTAGGTGCAGTTCCGTTTGCCGACCGGACAGCCAGGAGACGGTGCCGCCGGAGAGTACGGCGTCCTCTTCGAGGGCGATGCGGACTTCCTGCCCGCCCCACTCCGGCACGGGGTGGCGGACATTCAATTCGATGGAGTAGCAGGTGCGGTCGTAGAGCGGGTAATCGCCATTGCCCGGCACGCCCTCTTGCCGGTCCCAGAGGCCGATTGTCGGCCCGGCGGCGTGGCCATGGTAGCCGAGCGGGTGGGTGTAGATGCTCGGCGTCAGCCCGGCGTCGCGCGCGTCCGCGAGGGCTTCGCGCAGCACGGTATTCCCCGAATGCCCGGCGACCATCGCTCCGCGCAGGATGTCCTGCAGGCGGTTGCCCGCCGCCAGCGCCGCAACGAGGCCCGCCGGGGCGTCGGTCTCGCCCGGCTTGCGGATATAGGCATGCTGCTGGTGGTCGGTCGCCAGCCCGAGATAATAAAAGCCCATGTCGCAATGCAGCAAGTCGCCGTGCTGGATCAGCGTGCGCCGATCGTCGGTGCGCTGGATGGCGTCCCACGCCTCACCGGGCGATTGGACGGTGATCGTCGGCTGGAACCACGCCTGCAAGCCGGCGTCGAGCATCGTCTGGCGCATCCACCAGACGACATCGTCGGTTGTCGTCGCACCGGGCTGGATCGTGCGCGGCGAGAACGCCTCGGCGATGATCGCGTGACCAAGCGCGATGATACTCGGATAGACTTCCAGTTCGGCGGGGATGCGCCGCTCCAGCCAGCCGACACAGAGCCGTTCCGCGCTGGTCGTGCGGGCCATCAACTCCTCACCGAGCGCGGCGGCGATGCGCGTGTACTCCTGGTGCGTCAGGCCGTCACCGAAGGCGAAGGTTGCCGAGATGTCGAGGCCGATCTTCTTCGGGTCGCGCTCGCGGACGACGCGGGCGAGGCAGGCGTCCTGCTCCTCCGCCTCCGGATCCCAGCCCTTTGTGTAGAACTCCCCGAAGCCGTAACGGTCGAGCGTCAGCCGCTCCACGCTGCCGTCAGGGTGGCGCGAGAAGACGAGGATCGTGCGACGGCGCGCGGCCATGCTCGGCTCCGGCAGCATCGTCATGATCACCGGGTCCTCGTTGTACTCGCGGGCGGCGATGATCCACATATCGAAGTCTTCCCGCGCCATCAGGGCGGGCAGGATCGTGTCGAGCCGCTGTGTAAGCCAGTCATTGCGCACAGGCGCCCGCGCGCGCAGCGGCAGGACGCGCTCGCGCAGGGCGGTCACAAACCCAGTACGGCTGTCGGTTGCTCCGTTGTCGGTCATCGTCGCGCCTCCATTTCGTCGGGCTGCGGGTTGTCGGTGGGTATCATACCGCGAGGAACGCCGCGCATTCCTTTATGAACTGCTCCGCGAGGATGACGGTGTAGTGGTTCGTGTCGGCGATTTCAATCAGTCGGCTCCGGGGGATGACATGCAGCATCCGCTCCGCCTCCGCGCGCGGCAGGAGCAGTCCGCGATCCGGCGCGAGCATACCGACCGTCGCGCGCACGATCAGCGTCGGCGCCTTCACCATCTCGGGGAGCGCCGCCAGATTGAGCGCGCCGTTCATCGCCACTTCCTCGGCAATGGCGGTGCGCGGCACGCGGCAGAGTACCGTGCCGTCCGCGCGGGTCTCGGCATCGTAGCGGTAATAGCCGCGCCAAAACTCCGCATGTGGCGTCATCCACGGCGCGTACATCGCTTCCCAGTATGCATCGAACGACGGATAAGGCATGCCGAGGCGCGCCAATGCCTTGCCAATCGCCTTGCCGGTGTCCGGCGGCAGGTTGCCGCCCGCGTCCACGAGCGCCAGTTTGCCGAGGCACTGCGGGTGGATCGCGGCAAACAGGAGGCCGATCATCGCGCCGAGCGAATGGCCGACGTAGTTGACGGTGGGGAGGTTGAAGTGATCGGCGAGGGCGAGCAGATCATTGACGTGATACGGGAGGCCATAGCCGTGCGGCGGCTTCTCGCTCATCCCGCGACCGCGCAGATCGGGCGCAATTGCGTACCAGCCCCGCGCCGCGAGTTGCGGACCGAACGCCGCCCACGCCCGCGAACTGGCGGTAATCCCATGCACCAGCATCACTGCCCGCTCCGGCCCGGTGAATGCGCCCCAGGTCGCGACGCGCAGCGTAATGCCGTTTACCGCGATGTCATGCGTTGTGGCGGCTGATACGCTCATGGTCAGGCTTCCTTTCTGTATCGCGGGGCGCGGAAGCGCTGCGCCAGCACCGTCCCGGCGATGCCGCGCGGGAAGAAAAGGACGAGCAGAACGAAGATGATGCCGAGGATAAAGAGCGGGTCGGCCAGCGGGCGACTGAGGGCGCCGGGCAACGCGCTCACCGTGTCGGACGCCGCCCAGGTCGTCAGGCGGACATTGAGGTAATGGTAGAGCATCGCGCCCGCCACCGGCCCCCAGAGCGCGCCGCTGCCGCCGATAATCACCATCAGCAGGAGCGCGACCGTGAAATCGGAGCGCACCGAGGCGGGCGTCGCGCCGCTCGACAGAAAAAGATACAGAACGCCCGCCACCGCCGCGATCACGGACGAGATGACGAAGGCGACCAGTTTGTAGGTGTACGGGCGCAACCCGACCATCTCCACGCGCCGCTCATTCTCGCGGATGCCCTCCCAGATGTGGCCCGTCGGCGAGGTAATCATCCGGAGCGCGAGCAGGTAGACGACGATCAGTCCGCCCAATGTCAGCCAATACAGATTGCCGGTGTGGACGACGCCGACCATCCATGTCGGCAGGTTCTTCGTCGGCAGGCTCAACCCTTCCTCGCCGCCCGTCAGCCGACCCGGATTCTTGCCGACGACAACCGCGCCCGCCTGGGCGAAGGCGAGCGTCACCATCGCGAAATACACGCCCTGCGTCCGCAGCGCGAGCGCGCCGATTGCCACGGCGAGCAGGAGCGTCGCGGCGAGCGTGAAGAGCAGCGCCGGGCCGAGTGACCACTGCCAGCGGCGCAGCGCGATCACCGGCAGATAAACGCCCGCGCCAAAAAAGAGCGCGTGCCCGAAGGACAGGATACCGGTATAGCCGAACAACAGGTTGTACGAGAGCGCGGCGATACCGAACGCGAAGCCGACGGCGAGCAGTTGTAGGTTCCCTGCCTGATTAAGCGGGCCGTCGAAGAGCACTGGGATATGCACCGCCACTTTCGGCACGACCAGCAGCGCGACGAGGATGATGACCGGCCAGAAGGGCCGCACGCGCCGCATCATCGCCGCGCCCCCAACAGGCCGCCCGGCCGGACAAGCAGCACAACCGCGAGCAAAATGACGACGACGAAATCGCCCAACCACGCCGCCGCGTAGTAATTCGCGTACTGCTGCGACAAGCCGATAATCACTGCCGCCAGCGCGCTCCCGCTAATCGAGCCAAGCCCGCCGATCACGACGACGATAAAGGCAAAAATCAGGTTGACGGTGCCGATGCTCGGGTCAATGGACTTGAAGTACGCCCCGCCGAAGACGCCGCCCAGCCCTGCCAACGCGCCGCCGAGCGCGAAGACGAGCGTGAAGGCGCGGTTGACATCAATGCCGAGCGCCTGCACCATCTCGCGATTCTCCGCGCCCGCCCGGACGATCAGCCCGTAGCGCGTGTACCGCAGAAAAAGTAGCATCAGCCCCAATACGATTGCCGCCACAGCGATCAGCACGAGCCGGTTCGCCGGCACGCGCGCCCCGGCGATGGTCAGGGTCGCCGCCATCCAGCGCGGCTGCGGGAAAATCTTCGCGTCGTGCTTCCAGATCACCGCCGTCAGTTCGGTCAGCGCCAGCCCCGCGCCGAGCGTGACGAGCACCTGGTAGATCGTGCGCTTGTAGAGCGGCCGCAGCAACACAACCTCCGTTCCCGTCGCCAGCGCCGCCCCCGCGACGACCGCCGCGACAATCGCGAGCAGGAAGATGCCCGTGGATGCATTGCCGCCCGCCGGTGTCTTCATCGAAATCACCCACCACGCGGCGTATGCGCCCCATGTGAAGAACGCCCCGTGTGCGAAATTGAGCACATCCATCAGCCCGAAAATCAGCGACAGCCCCGATGCAAGCAGGAAGTACATCGCCGCCAGCGCCAGCCCCGTCAAGGTAATAAAAATCAGCGTACTCATGGTTCTCCAGAGTAGTCAGTAGCCAGTGGTCGGTAGTCAGAACGGGGTAGGGGCGTACAGCCGTACGCCCTCCCTTCTCGGTCCTCAGTCCTCAGTCCTCAGCCCTTCGTCCTGCTCCCAGATACCGTGCCTGGAGCGCGTTGTCCGCCGCGACATCGGCCATCGCGCCGGTGTAGACCGTCCGGCCGTCGTCAATGATGACCGCGTCATCGCCGATGGCGGCCGCCATCGCCAGATTTTGCTCGACGAGCAGGATCGTTGTCGTCCCCTTGATTGCCCGGAGCGCCTCCGTTACCTGCGCGATGACGACGGGCGCAAGTCCCTTCGAGGGTTCGTCAATGACGAGCAGCCGGTTCTCGTTAACGAGCGCGCGGGCAATCGCCACCATCTGCTGCTGCCCACCGGAAAGCGAGCCTGCCCGCTGATTGCCACGCGCCTTGAGGTCGGGAAAGAGCGCATGCACCGTCGCCATCCGCGCCGGATCCGCGCCGGGGCGTTGCGCCAGCCGCAGGTTCTCCGCAACGGTCAGCCCGCCGAAGACATCGCGATCCTCCGGCACATAGCCGACGCCGCGCCGGACGATCCGGTACGGCTGCTCGCGCGTCACCTCCGCGCCGAACAGGTCAATCCTCCCCCGCGCGGCAGGCGTCAGGCCGAGGATCGAGCGCAGCGTCGTCGTCTTCCCCGCCCCGTTCCGCCCCAACAGCACCGTCACTCGCCCCGGCGCGACCGCGAACGACACCCCCTGCAAGATATGCGACTCCCCGATGTACGTATGCACCCCCTCCACCCGCAACACCGCCTCACTACTCATCGCCGCACCCACGGGGAGAAACCGGAGAAAACCGCAAAGGCGCAAAGAACGCGAAGGGGGCAAAGAGGGAAAGAGGAATAGATTATTGTCCCCCTCCCATTCTTCTTTTTCTTTGCGTCCTTTGCGCTTTTTGCGCCTTTGCGGTTCATACCCGGTTTCCGTCCCCGTTCCCGTTTCTTTTCATGCGACACCGAGGTAGGCGGAGCGGACGAAGGGGTCGGCCATCACGGCATCGGGTGTGTCGTAGGCGACGAGCGCGCCGTTGGCGAGGACGGCGACGCGGTCCGAAAGGTCGTGGACCGCCTCCATCTTGTGCTCCACCATCAGGATCGTTTTGCGCTCCACATCGCGGATATGCCGGATGACATCGAGCATCGCGGGCACATCCTCCGCGCTAACGCCGGAGGTCGGCTCGTCGAGGAGCAGCACGTCTGGCTCGGTGCAGAGGAGGAGCGCGAGTTCCAGTTTACGCTTGTCGCCGTGCGAGAGCGCGCCCGCCAGTGTTTGCTCCCGCCCGCGCAGACCAACGACTTCCAGCGCCCATGCCGCCCGTTCGAGCACCGCGCGGTCTTTGAAAACGCCGCGCCAAAGGGCGAAGTTGCCGGGTCGCCCCGCCTGCACTGCCAGCCGCGTATTTTCCAGCACGGGCAAGCCGGGAAAGATTGTCGTCTGCTGAAATGACCGCCCCAACCCGCGCCGCACCCGCGCGAAGGGCGGCAGGCCGGTAATCTCCTCGCCCCGGAAGAAGATCGTGCCACTCGTCGGCGCATACAGGCCGCTAAAGAGATTGAAGAGGCTCGTCTTGCCTGCGCCGTTCGGCCCGATCACCGAGACGAACTCCCCCTCCGGCACGCCGAAGGAGACGTTGTCCACGATCGTCGCGCCACCGAAGCGCAACGTCAGATTACGCGTCTCCAAAATCATCGCGGCCATCGCTCCTTCACAAGTCAACGATTGGGTCGCCATATCGGCAGGAAACCGTAACGCAGAGGGCGCAGAGGGCGCAGAGGGAAATTCTTTTCCTTTTTCCTCTGCGCCCTCTGCGTTAAAATCCCGGCATCCTGGCGGTTGAGTTTCTTTCCTTACTTCTTGACTGGGGGCGCGACTTTGTCGGCGGCGACGGTGGCGATGGGCTGCGACTCATAGCCGTCGCCCTGCTTGACGAGTTTGACCTGGAACATCGGCTGCACGAGGGCGTGATCCTCCTTGCGGATCGTGTAGTCGCCCTTCACCCCTTTAAAGGAGTACCCTTCCAGCGCCGCGATCATCTTTTTCACGTCGCTGCCGTCCGCGCCCTCGATGGCGTGGACGATCATCTGCGCGCCCGCGAAGCCGTCCGGGTCGAACAAGTCGGGCGTCTGATTCTTCTTTTTCAGGGCGTCCACGAGGTACTGGTTCACCTCATTCTGGGGCGCCTGGTAGATGTAGTGCGAAAGGAAGGCGATCTTGTCCGCCGCCGGGCCGAAGATCGGGTAGGTCGAGCGCTGGTCGAGGCCGGTAATGACCTTGTTGCTCGTCAGGACGCCCTGGCTGTCGAGCGCGGCGTACATCGCGGTCGCGGTCGTGCCCGCCCACGCGACGAAGACGAGATCTGCCTTTTTACCGGCGACCTGCTGTGCGAAGGGCGCAAAGTCTTTCGCGTCCTGCGGGACAAGCAATTGATCCACCGTCGCGCCATCGGGGCCGAAGACCTGCTTGACCGCCGCGACATTGGACTGACCGAAGGCGGAATCCTGCGCGAAGACGAGGACATTCTTGCCCTTGAGGTCGGTGAGGAATGACTTCGCCGTCTGCACATCCTGCAACGACTGCCGCCCGGAGCGGAAGGTGTAGCCGTTGATGCCCGTCACCGCATCGCTCGCCGCCGGGCCACTGATGAAGAGCACCTGATTCTGCTCCGCGAGCGGCGCGATCTGCAAGGCGACGCCGGAAACGACCGACCCGCCAATGATCTTGTATCCCTGCCCGATGAAGTCCTTGGCCGCCGCGACGCCCGTCGCCGGGTCGCCCGCGTCGTCCTTGATGTCCAACTGCACCTTGTGACCGGCGATCGCGCCCGTGCCCTTAGTGGCGTAGTCGAGGCCGATCTGCAACCCGTCGAGGAACTGCGCGCCATACGACGCGAGCGGGCCGGACTTTGAGGTAACGATGCCGACCTTGATCGTATCCTTGATCTGCACCGCCGCCACGCTCGCCGCCGGGCTTGTCGCAGCGGCAGTCGTGCCGACGGGAGCAGCCGTCCCGGCGGGAGCGGTGGAGGCGGCAACGCTCCCGGCCGGTCGGGTCGCGGCGGCAGCGGAACCGGCAGCCGCCGTCGCAGCGGGCGCACTGGTCGCGGCAGATGCAGTTGTTGCAGCCGGTGCGGTCGTGCCCGCCGGTTTCGGCGTATCAGTGGCGGAGCTGCCACCGCCACAGGCCGCCAGCACGGCGGCAACGCTCCCGGCCGCCGCCAATTTCAGCATCTCCCGGCGCCGCAACGGACGCCCCACGTTTTCCCCACACGCATCATCAAACGAGCGCATCATCTTCCCCTTCACCATTCAATCGCTTTTCGATTTCCCGGCCGCATTATCGGTGATCGCTGAACAAAGCACAATTCTGTAATTGCCAACTGGACGAAAGCACCTTGATCGCTTTCCATCCGCTTGCGGTACCATGAGCCACGAACAGGCGTGCCACGACGGACAGAAAAGGAGAAACAAGATGCGGCTGGAAGGGAAGATCGCACTGGTGACCGGAGCGAGTCATGGGATCGGCAGGGCGACGCCGCTCGTCTTCGCGCGGGAAGGGGCGGATGTCGCGATCACCTACCGGGGGCGCGAGGAGGGGGTGATGGAGACGGCGCGGGAGATCGAGGCGATGGGGCGGCGCGCACTCGTCTGGCACGCCGAGATGACGGAGCCGGGCGACTGCACGCGCATCGTGGACGACACAATCCGCGACTTCGGACGGCTCGACATCCTCATCAATAACGCGGGCGGCGGGCGCGGCGACGCCTTGCTGCAGCTGACACCGGAAGACTGGCACTACACGATCAACCTCTGCGTCACCGCGCCCTTTCTGTGCGGCCAGCGGGCGGCGCAGCACATGGCGGAGCGCGGCGGGGGCGGCGCGATTGTCAACATCTCCTCCGTCCATTCCGACCACGCCTGGCCGAACGACGCGGCGTACGGCGTCGCGAAGGCGGGGTTGAATCGCCTGACGAAAAGCATGGCGCTCGAATGGGCGCGCTTCGGCATCCGCGTCAACTGCATCGCGCCCGGTTACATCGAGGTCGCCGTCACGCCCCAGGAGCAGGAGAAATATGCATGGGAAAAGACGGGCGCGGAACCCGCCATCCCCGCCCAGCGCACCGGCCACCCCGAGGAGATCGCCCACGCCGCCCTCTATCTCGCGTCCGACGAGGCGCAATACACCACCGGTCAGCTGCTCTTCGTGGACGGCGGCCTCCTCCTCCCGCCCGTCACCGTCGCCGACTACCTGCGCGGTGACCGCACCGGCCGGGGGCTGGCGGGATAACGAGCAGCGGGCAATGCAACGTGAAAAACATTGATTGACAAGAACATTGCCAAATTGCCACCTTGTGGTAGGATTTTCACACACTGACCGCCAAATGCTCGATTATAGAGGGGGAAGCGAATGTCGCAGCAACCGCCGGACCAACGACCAGGAGGGCAATCTTGGAATCCGCCGCCCGGTGGTCAACCACCGCAGGGCTATTATCCGCCGCCCCCGCAGCAGCCACCATATGGTCAGCCACCCCAGGGGTTTCAACAGCCGCCTCAACAACGACCGACGCAGGAATGGCAGCAACCCCCCGGTCCGCCGTTCGCACCTCAACAGCCCCCGATGCGGCGCGAGCGGATCACGCATACGTATAAGAACATGGCGATGTATAACCGCGAGATGTCGCTGATGACGAATTCCGGGTGGCGAGTGGAACATCTGCAGCCAGCCGGAAAAAAGGTAATCGTGACATGGTATCGGGACGTCCCGAACATCCCCGGTCAGGCTCCCGTCACGCCGCAGAAGAAGGGTGGATTACCTGCAATCGCAATCGTTGGTATTGTGATCGGCGCGCTTTTCCTCTTCGGGATAATCGCAGCCGCAATCGGCGGGGGCAGCAAGGCCACTGCGACAGCAACACCTGGAAATGTCGCCGCACAGTCAGTCGCAACAGGGAATACCCAATCATCATTGAGCGGGCAACCGACGGTGGGAAAGCCGACGGCAACGGAGAAGCCTGCCGCGACACCGATCCCGTCGGTTGGACAAGCCGTCAGTCTGAAAAACTGGGATGTTACCGTCGTGACCGTAGAGAAGCCGGGCCCGATGCTTCAGACGTCGTCAGGTGGAAATAAAAAGACGGCGATTGGGCAGTGGATTGTCCTTGCGGTTGACCTGAAAAATACCGGCAAGGAGAACTTCGGCTTGAATGATTTCGATTTCGTGCTGAAGGATGCAAATGGTGCATCGATCAAGGTGAAGAATGATCTCGGCTTCGAGTCGGGCTATAACTCCTATCGCGGCGGCCTCGCTTACAACACGCAGATTCCGCCTGGCTCGACGGTACATGCATTCATTGCGTTCGATGTCGGCCCAGACGCAAACGGTATGAAGCTCGAGTTCCAAGGGAATAAGCAACTGATCGGACTTGGGTTCTGAGCATATGTTGAAGAGGAAGGGGAAATGAATGCGACGGGTAACGGTTTCCGTGGCACTGATCGGGGTGTTGCTCTTTGGCATCGCGTCGTACATTGCGGGAGAGCATGGCTTGCTCGCCCCATCGTCGCTCTCGGCCGCTGACGACTGTCAGACATTCTCTCAAACGGGGAAGACGATTTGCGGGGACTTCCTGAAATATTGGCAAGATCACGGTGGCCTCGCGCAACAGGGCTATCCGATCTCCGATGTCTTCGACGAGAAGAGCGAGACGGACGGAATCACGCATAAGGTTCAGTATTTCGAGCGAGCGGCCTTCGAGGCGCATCCAGAAAATCAGCCGCCGAATAATGTGCTCTTGAGTCTACTCGGGAGCCAGAAATACAAAGCAAAGTATGGGGCAACGCAACCATCACCTGTCGCATCTTCACCCTCGCCACCGAGTGGCCCACCAGCGATAACAATGGGTGACATCCACATCCCAATTCAAGCGGGTGCTTCTGGGACGATAGCGACAAAAGACGGCGCTGTGAAACTGACCATTGTCAGGGTCACGGATAACGCGAAGTCCCCGAATCAATACAACGTCCCAAAGTCGGGGAACAAATTCGCGGTATTGGAGATCGTTATGGAGAACGTCGGAACGGGAGACTTGCCATCGTCCTCATGGAAATACCGCGCGACCGATGGATTTGAATACGACATTGGAAATTCGGCGGGATTTGGCGAGGACCTACTATTCCCGAGCATCGCGCCCGGTGGTAAGAAACAGGGTGTTATCGTGTTCGAGGTAGCATCGAGCGCATCGCTGAAGTGGATTCGGTATCGCCAGTCATTCAATACCAAAGGCGATCTGTATTTCGACGCATCCTGAGAGTAATACGCCGGATCACTTCATCGGTGGCGGAGTTCCCGTGGCTCGTCGCGGCAGATGAGACATCGGAGGCAGCGGAATCTTCATTGCGACACACCATCGCGCTGGCGATTGCATACGCGATGCTGCACGGTCATCCGACACCGAGGTCGCAACCCGTGACTGCGTAAAGCCTTTCCCTTCTCCACGAATATGCAACCCTGCCGAACATCGGTGATACTGCACGGCACGATTGGCTGTCTGCTGTTTGCTGCCCGCCGCCTGCCGGCCACTGAAAGGAGTACGCCATGCCGCGTCTGGATGAGAGATGGGGTGATTGAAGGATGAAGGTACTCTTTCTTGACGAATCTGGCGACCACAGTTTGACGAAAATCGATCTGCAGTATCCCATGTTTGTGCTCGGTGGAATCATCGTGGAGCAGGAGTACGCGTTAGGTGAAATGACTGAGCGGGTAAAGGAATTCAAGCAAGAACTCTTTGGACGTGACGACATCATACTCCACACAGCGGATATTGCTCGGAACAAGAACGGGTTCGAGCGGATGCAGGACCCTGCGTTTCGACAACGGTTCTACGAAAAATTGAATACCCTGATGCGGTCGCTCGACTACAAAGTCGTCGCGTGCGCGATCAAGAAGGACATGCATTTTCAGAAGTATGGTTTAGGAGCGGTAGACCCATACATGTACAGCCTTGAAGTGCTCGTTGAGCGATTTTGCCATGAGATCGGCCATAACTATCACAGTGGCGTCGTGGTCGCCGAGAAACGTAATCCGACACTTGATCATCAACTCGATCTCGCGTGGTTGAACTTGAAAATCAGTGGCTCTACCTTCTTGAAAGCAAGCCAGATCGAATATCGCATTACAAATGTGGTTTCTCGCCCGAAAAGCAGCAATATCGCCGGTCTTCAACTCGCAGACCTGGTGGTAACGCCAATCGGGAGATTCGTCATGGAAAAGCGAACAAAAGAAGATTTCACGATAATCGAATCGAAATTCCGGCGGAAGTGGGATGGGGAGTACCGTGGTTATGGATTGGTCGTCCTACCGAAAGAATAAGGCTAGGACCCGCTACGCAGTTCCCAACCTCTTTGTACAGTATACACGATAATTCGGAAAATACCAGTACAGTGACCATCGCATCTTCCACATGAAGATGTTGACATGAATCGTCCGCAAAGGAAAGGAGTCGCATCATGCCACGTCCCGACGAAATTGGCGTACCGAGCAACTGGGGGCGGTGGGGGGATGAGGACGAGCGAGGCACGGCGAATCTGCTCAACGCGGGGTTGGTGCGGGAGGCGGCGCGGCTGATCCAGAGCGGGACGGTCTACTCGCTTGCCGCGCCGCTCTCGCCGGACGGGCCGAACCTGCCGAGCCGCCGCCCGACGTGGCATGTCGTCACGACGCGCCGCCGCCCCGATGGCGTCCTGTCCGGCGCGGACGATGTCATAATGATGCACACGCATGGCACGACGCATATTGACGCCCTCTGCCACATCTACATGGGCGACACGCTCTACAACGGCCACTCGTCGCACAAAATCCTGCCGACGGGCGCGCAGAAGTGCGGCATCCAGAATGTCGGGCCGATGGTTGGGCGCGGCATTCTGCTCGACATCGCGGGCTTTCGCGGCGTTCCGCACCTCGATGGCGGCGAGGCGATCGAGCCGGACGAACTCGATGCCTGCGCCGCCAAGCAGGGCATCACAATCCTGCCGGGCGATACGGTGCTGGTTCGCACGGGCTGGTGGCAATTGTTCGGTGGCGGTACGGAGGCGCGGCAACGTTTCTACGCCTCCGAGCCGGGTCTGAGTGGCGCGTGCGGCGCGTGGTTCAAGGAGCACGATATCGTCGCCCTCGGCGCGGACAACCCGGCGGTCGAGGTCGTCCGGTCGTGGGCAGACACGTTGCCCGTCCATCAGGCGGTGATCTGGGGCTGCGGCGGCTACTTGATCGAATTCCTCGATCTCGAACGCCTCGCCGCCGATAGGGTCTACCAATTCCTCTACGTCGCCACCCCGCTCCGCCTCGAAGGCGGCGTCGGCAGCCCAATTGTGCCGCTGGCGATAGTGTAGAGAGGTAGGCAGTGGGCGGTGGACGGTGGGAATCGCGTCTTTCCCGTCCACTGCCCTTTGCCCACTATCCCGTCTGGCACGCATCCTGCACATCTTTTTGCTCGGATATGGCGCATTTTCGCGTTTGTATCGCCATGAAAGGAATGCGAAGCATGGATCGTGCGACACCGAATGCCGCGCTGGCGGCAATTGATTACCTCCTTATCGGCGGTGGCCTCGCGGGGGCGATGGCGGCCGAGGCGATCCGCGAGCGGGGCGCGGGCGGGCGCGTCGTGATCGTCACGGACGATTCCGAGCGGCCCTACCACCGCCCACCGCTCTCCAAGGAGTTTTTGCGCGGCGACCAGGAGCGCAAAGAGGTCTTCGTCCATACGTCCGAATGGTACAACGAGCACGGCGTCGAAGTGATGACTGGCACGCGCGCCATCGGCCTCGATCCTCAGGCGCACACGGTGACGCTGGACGACGGTCGGACGCTCCACTACAAGAAACTGCTGCTCGCCACCGGCGGCACGCCGAAACACCTCGACATTCCCGGCGCGGAGTTGGAGGGCGTCCGCTACCTGCGCTGGTTAGACGATTCAGAGGGGTTGAAAACAGCGGCGGCGCGGGCGAAGCACGCGGTCGTGATCGGCGGCAGCTTCATCGGCGTCGAGGTCGCCGCCGCGCTCGTCCACTACAAGGTGGAGACGACGATGATCGTCAAGGGCAAGACGATCTGGGAGTCGTTCATGCCTGCGCATATCGCGATGTTCTTCCAGCAGACCCTCGCGGATCACGGCGTCAAATTCCTCACCGAGGACGAGGCGGTACGCATCCTGCCCACATCCGGCTCGATGCACGCAGGGCAAGTGGCGACCAGGAACGGGCATACCGTCGGCGGCGATCTCGTCGTCGCGGGCGTCGGCGTTACCCTGAACCGCGATCTCGCGGACGGCGCGATACTGAAGTATGACAATGCAACGCAGGGTGTCGCGGTGAACGAGTACCTGCAAACGAGCGACCCGGACATCTACGCGGCGGGCGACATCGCCGCCTTCCCCGATCCTGTCTTCGGCACGCGGCGCGTCGAGCATTGGGACACCGCACTGACGCAGGGCAAGGCGGCCGGCGCGAACATGGCGGGCGCGAACGAGCCGTACGACCATGTGCAGTATTTCTTCTCGGACCTCTTCGACCTCGGTATCGAAGTGCTCGGCAACCCGCAGCCGGACGCACATGTCATCGTGCGCGGCAAAATGGAGGATCGCTCCTTCGCCGCGTTGTACCTGGACGGCGGGCGCGATGTCGTGATCGGCGCGTTGGCAGTCAACCGCCCGCCGGAAGAACTCGACCAGTACCGCGTCCTGATCCGGCAGCAGGCGTCGCTGCGCGGCTTCCTCCGCGAGGCCGAGCAGCACCCCGACGAAGACCTGACCGGCCTCGTCCCCGACCTCGACGCCGCGAACGAGATGATCGAGGCGGCACAGGAAGAGACGTAGACGGGATGCCCCCTCCCCCGCTGTGGCGGGAGAGGGGTGACTCCTCTTAAGGTTTCGAGCAATGCTACCGGCGAAGCGATACAAAAGCCCAGAGGGCAGTTAGGGGAGGGGGGCTGTCGCCGTGCCCGTTGACAACGCGCTCTACGATACCGAGCCGTGGCGAGACGACAGCCGATTCCTGTCCGCCCTCCACGCCCTCACGCCGGTTCGATTCGGCTATCTGCGCGATGTGCTCGTGAACAACCTACGCATTGAGCCACAGGGAAAGCGCGTCCTCGACATTGGTTGCGGCGGCGGCTTCCTCGCGGAAGAGTTCGCACAGATCGGCTGCGATGTGACGGGCATTGATCCTTCCGCGCCGACGATCGCACAGGCCGAGGCACATGCCAAGGAGGTCGGCCTGGCGATCACCTATCGCGTCGCGTCTGGCGAGGCGATCCCGTTTGCGGGCGCGACCTTCGACATCACCTACTGCTGTGACGTATTGGAGCACGTGAACGACCTCGACCGAGTGATCGCTGAGACGGCGCGCGTGCTGAAACCGGGCGGCGTCTACCTTTTCGACACGATTAACCGAACATTCATCAGCAAACTCATCGTCATCAAACTCTTCCAGGAGTGGAACGCGACGCGCTTCGTGACGACCAACCTCCACGATTGGGCGATGTTCATCAAACCAAGGGAACTGCGCGTCGCGATGACGGCGCACGGGTTGGATTGTCGCGAAATCGTCGGCATCAACCTGAAAGGCAATCCGCTCCGCGCCTTCGCGGCGTTCGTCCAACTGAAGCGCGGCGCGATTTCCTATGCGGAGATCGGCGAGCGGCTACCGATGGCGATCAGTAAACGAACGCCGATCCAGTACGCGGGCTACGCCCTCAAACCGTCCTGAGCCGTAGTACACTCCCCCGATGGTCATCCGTACCACAGGGATGGAATGTGCGATGGAGACGATTCCCCAACTGAGCGAACAAACGGTCCGCGCCCGCTTCGACCCGCAGAGTTGGCAGCGCGGGCGACAGTGCGCGCGCGATCTATGAGCAGCACCTCGAGAGCCTGATTGCCGGGCGTCAGCGCGCGAGCTATCGGCAGGCGTGCGGCTATCTCGTCACCGTGCGCGAACTGTACGACCGACTGGACGAGTATGAACGATGGGAGCGGTATCTCGCCGGGTTACGGGAGAAATACCGCACGCTCCGCGCCCTGAAAGAGGAAATGGCCACCGTCGGCCTGCTGGATTAAACGGGAACGGGAAAGGACACGCACCGATGACGAGCACCGCACCGGCCACGACGACCCAGAGCGCCGACTTTCCGTGGCAGATCCCGACGCTCCACGATGTCTATGTCGCCCGCGCGACGATTGCGCCCTATTTCACGCCGACGCCGCTGATCGAGCCGTGGCTGCTCAAGGAAGAACTCGGCTGCACCGTCTATGTGAAGTGCGAGAGCCTGACGCCGATCGGCGCGTTCAAACTGCGTGGCGGCATCAACCTGCTCGCACAAATGAGCGACGCGGAGCGGGCGCGCGGCATCGTTACGGCGAGCACGGGGAACCACGGTCAGTCCATCGCCTACGCGTCGCGGCTCTTCGGCGCGCGGGCGATCATCTATGGGCCGGAAGCCGCGAATCCCGACAAAGTGCGCTCGATGCGCGCCCTCGGCGCGGAGGTCGTATTGTACGGCAGGGACATCGGCGAATTCCTCGGCGAGGCTCAGCGGCGCGCGGCGGCGGAAAACATGCGCTTCGTCCACCCCGCGAACGAACCGCTCCTGATCGCCGGAGTCGCGACGTACGCGCTGGAAATCCTCGAAGCGGCGCCCGACCTCGATGTGCTGATCGTGCCGCTCGGCGGCGGCAGCGGCGTGTCGGGCGCGTCGGTCGTCGCCAAGGCGATTAACCCGAAGATCCGCGTGATCGGCGTGCAGGCGGCGGGCGCACCGGCCGCCTACGAATCGTGGCGCGCGGGCCGGATGCTCGCCTTCGATTCCCAGAGCACATTTGCCGAGGGACTCGCCACCCGTGAGGCGTTCGCCCTCCCCTTCGCGATGCGCGCCGGTGTGGACGATGTCGTGCTGGTCTCGGAAGAGGAGATGCGGCAGGCGATCCTGCTCTTGCTGCGCGCCGGGCGGCTACTCGCGGAGGGCGCGGGCGCGGCGGCCACGGCGGCGGCGGTCAAATTGCGCGACGAATTGGCGGGCAAGAAAGTCGCCGTCATCCTGTCCGGCGGCAACCTCACCCTCGACACCCTCCGCCACGCGCTGACTGATTCCGACTCTTGGGGCTGAATGCGGTTCGCTTCTCTGGGTGTGTCCGTGTCAGGTGGCAATCGCTTTGCATGCCGTAGTAGGATGCGCCAGGGATGTGGAGGCCTAAAGGGAAGGACTGGCTGATGAGATCACGAACGGTACGGAGCCTGTTTGTCTGCACGCTGATCGCGGGGATAATTGGCGGTGCGAGCGGCGTGGATGCTGCGGCGGATTTTGCGGCGCCGGTCTTTCGATTCCAGTGGGAGTCGGTGGAGCTGAACTCGCCGAACTTCTGGGGGCCGCTCGCCAATGCCAGCCCCGGCATGCAGGAGGCATACGCGGAAGCGGCGGGCGGCAAGCGACTCGTCCAATACTTCGACAAGGCACGGATGGAACTGGCAGGCCCCAACAAAGTGACGAATGGCCTGCTCACCGTCGAACTGAAGACGGGCAGGATGCAGGTCGGGGACAATGCCTTCGAGCAGCGCCTGCCCGCGACAATCGGTGTGGCGGGCGATCCGGGGCAGGCGGGGCCGACCTACGCCGACCTCGCGAAACTGCCCGAACGCGCGCCGCAACTCGCCAACAGCGTCCTCACGACGACTTACGCGAGCGGCGCATTCGTCCAATCCACCATCACGCCGACCGATCCGCAACTGGCGCTCGTCCAGTACGTCACCGACCCCGGCGGGCGGTTCGGGCAGTACATCCCCCGTGCCTTCTGGGACTACCTCAACGGCCTGCCGCTACCCTGGCAGAGCGTGCTGGGCTTCCCGATCAGTCCGGCATTCGGGACGCAACTCGTCGTCGGCGGCGTCGCGCGGCCCGTCTTCGTCCAGGCATTCGAGCGGCGCGTGCTGACCTATACTCCCGGCAATCCGGCGGGCTTCGCGGTCGAGTTCGGCAATATCGGCCAGCACTACGCGCAGTGGCGATACAACCAGACCAGCCCGACATCGGCCCCGATCCCATCACCCCGACCGGTGGTGACGAATGTCGGCATCGTCGGCGCGGACGCGCTCTTCACGACAGGCCTCACGAACCTCAGCGCAAAGAATTCGAGCGCCTTCCCACTCGGCACGGCGACCGGCACGGCCTACGATGAGACGCTCACCTTCCAGCCGTTCGAGGGCGGCTATATGTTCTACACGCGGAGTTCGCGCGTCATCTATGTCCTCAGCAAGACGGGCGTGCAACTCTCCGTCTACCCGGATACATGGAATGAGGACGACCCGAACGGCGCCCTCGCCCCCGGCCCGCGCCCGAACACCTACGCGCCGAAACGCGGCTTCGGCAAAGTCTGGCGCGAAAAAGACGTCGTCCAGCAGGCGCTCGGCTACGCAACGACGGACGAGCAGCCGTACGTCGGCAAAGTGCAGTTCTTCGATCGCGGCGTCGTGATTGACGACCCGACCAACGGCTTGCTCTGGGCGCTCAACACTGCCATCGGCGTCTGGGACAACGCGCCGAGATAGCAATGAACAATGAGCAATGAGTAGAGAAACGACCTCCCTCATTGCTCATTGCTGAATGTTGAGCATCCGCGCCAGGTTGCCGCCGAAGATCAGCGTTTCCGCTTCCTGGCCGAAGTTGCCGCGCCGCAGGGCTTCCAGCGCGAGGTCGGGATAGCAGATCGGCAGGTTGGAGCCGAAGATGATCCGCGCGGCGCCGACGGCATTAATCGCGGTGGCGATGAAACTCGGCTCAAACGAAGCGATCGTCGTGCCGAGCCAGATGTTCGGGTTGTCCTCGGCGGCGGCGATGGCGGCGCGGCCGTCATTGCGGTAGCCCATGTGATCCATGATGATCGGCACATCGGGGTAGCGGCGGGCGATTGCGCCGATCTCCAGCGGATCGCCGTTGAGGCCGGTCGAGTGGATATTCACTGGGAAATGCAGTTCGCGCGCGAGGTCCATCAGCGCCCGCACCGGCGCACCGAGCGGCGGCGCGTTATAGAGCGCCGGCATCACCTTGAGCATCCGGCAGCCGAGCGTCGTTACCGCGTGGCGCACATCGTCCACTGCGCCCGGCGCATTGGGATTGACCTGCGCGCAGGGGATCCAGCGCGGATCGCCGTTCAGCGTCTCGATCAGCGCCCGGTTGTTTGGGACGGCGCTCGGCGATGGCATGACGACGGCCATTTCGATGCCCGCCTTGTCCTCCCAATGCGCCAGATCGGCCAACGCGGTCCGTCGCTCCTCGGCGCTCGCCTCGCTCGGCAAGTAAATCTCGAAATCCATCATCGGCATCTGCACACTCTCCCCTCACTGCGAATCATTCGACCGGGACGCGAGGAGTCTACATCCGAACAGGGTGGGATGGATAGGGAGAGGGGAACCTAACCCCCAGCCCCTTCCCACGCCGAGGGACGGAAGGGGCTGGGGGTTAGGTTCCCTTCACGTCTGCGCGTGATAGCGGCGGATCGCGGGGACGAGCCAGGCGATGATTGCTACCGTCGCGATGCACGCCACGCCGCCGGAAACGACCGAGAAGGGCGTGCCGAATCGTGCGGCGACGATCCCCGCCTCCATCTGCCCGAGTTGCGGCCCACCTCCGGCGAAGAGTTGGTGCGCCGCCGACGCCCGCCCGCGCAGCGCGTCCGGCGTCAGCAATTGGAGGATTTGATGCCGGAAGGTCATGCTGACCGTGTCCGCCAGCCCCGTCCCGGCGAGGAAGAGCAGGGCAAGGGGCATCGAGCGCGACAGACCGAAGCCGACGGTGGCGAGGCCGTATGCCGCCACCGCGATCAGCAGCGGCCACCCCGGCTTGCGGACGCGGTGCGACATCGCCGTCATCGCCACCGCGCCGATCACCGAGCCGACAGCGGGCGCGGAGAAAAGGATGCCTAGCCCGGTCGGGCCGACATGAAGGATTTTGTCCGCGAAGACGGGGAGCAGGACAGTCGCGCTGCCCCAGAAGGTGGCGAAGAAGTCGAGCGACATGATCGCGAGGACGATGTCGTTACCCCGGATGAAGCGCAACCCCTCCAGCGCCGCGCGCCAGCCGCCCGGCCCGTCCATCGCCGCCGCGCCGAGCCGTACGCGCATGCCCGCGAACACGAGGATCACCGCGACGAACGATGCCGCCTCGAAGCCGTACGTCCCCGCGATGCCGACCGCGCCGATCGCGATGCCGCCGAGGGCGGGGCCGGCAATCGTCGCCACCTCGCCGGTCGTGATGCTCCACGAAAGGGCATTGCGCAGGTGCTCGCGCGGGACGAGCGCGGGGAGGAACGCCTGGCGGGTCGGCGAATCCACCGTGCTAATCGTCGCAGCGAGGGCGGTAATCAAGTAAATCACGCCGATGTTCGCGCGCCCGGTGGCGGTCGTCAGCACTAGAGCGAGCGAGCAAGCGAGCAGTGCCGGTTGGGTGACCAGCAGCAACCGGCGGCGATCCACCTGATCAGCGATCACGCCACCCGCGAGCGAGAACAAGAGCACTGGAACGAGACGGACGAGACCGAGCAGGCCGAGTTCGACCGCCGAGTGGTGCAACTGATACACCTGGTAGGAGATCGCGACGGTCTGCATCCGCTGCCCAAGCGTCGAGATGAATTCACCGATCAGCAGCAGGCGGTAGTCGCGGTGCTGCAAGGCGATAAATGGGCTGGCGTGCGGCACATCCACCAATGCGCGTCCATCTCCCGGCTGATTGTTCGCAGTGTTGGACATGCCGGAGCATTCTCCCTTGTAGTCGCGCGCTCGCGCGCACGAACGTCCACACGACACGCGCGCGAACGTAATGCCCGGAGGGTCTTGATCGAGCGAATCTCTGACGACCGTACCAGCGCAACGCGAAACACGCAGCCGTCGGAGCGCCTCGCTCTTATACCACCCGCTACGCTCGCACGCATCCGCAGTATCATGAGGGCGCGTACGCGCCGACATGCCGTTGCCGCATATCTTAAGAGGGACAGTGCATCATGCGATCTGCCGAACCGATCGCGGTCGTTGGGCTTTTCCCCGAACTGCGCCACCATCTGCTGGAACTGCTGGCCGCGCTCTCGGACGAGCAGTGGCAACGCCCCACCGTTTGTCCGGGCTGGTCGGTCAAGGATGTGGCGCTCCACCTTCTCGGCGGCGACATCGGCAACCTCGCTCGCCGCCGCGATGGAATGGGGGACGCCATCGCCCCCTACGTCCCTCCGGGCGCGGATCTGTCGGCTCCCGCCACGCTCGTGACCGCCGTGAACGCGTGGAACGAAGATTGGGTCGTGGCAACTCGGCGCATGAGCGTCCACGTGGTGCACGATCTGCTCGCCGTGACCGGCGACGCGCTGTACACCTACTATGGCGGGCTAAACCTCATGGCAATCGGCAGTCCGGTCAGCTGGGTCGGTCCTGAACCGGCGCCCGTGTGGCTGGACATTGCGCGCGAGTACACGGAGCAATTGATGCACCAGGCACAGATTCGCGACGCAGCGGGCATTCCCGGCATCCGCGCGGCGGCTCTTCGCTCCCGTCCTCGCGACATTTATGCACGCCCTGCCGCATGCCCTGCGCGATGTGGATGCTCCGGACGCCACCCGACTGCGGGTCGTGATCACCGGCGAAGCGGGCGGCGAATGGTACGCCGAGCGGACGCCCGGGCGGTGGGCGCTGCACGCGTCCGCGACGGAAACGGCTGCGGCGACCGCCACGCTGGACGCGGAAGACGCCTGGCGGCTGTGGACAAAGGGGCTGACCCCGGACGCGGCAACACGGGCGATTGAAACGACCGGGGACGCCCAACTGGCTGGAGCGGTCGGCGACATGGTGGCCTTCATCGGCTGAGGCGGGAAAGAACCTACCGATCCACCTTTTCGATCCATGGGTAATTCCATGTCGAAGGGACGCGCTGATAGACCTGCACACCCTGAATAATCGCGACGAGTTGATAGCGGCGCGCCAGCACGGGGCGGAGGCGGTCGTGGGCGCGCTGGAAACGGGGGGCGTCCAGATCCACGATGAACTCCGGCCCGGCGGGGGTGTCGAGCGTGGCGATCAGGCGGTCGAAGGTCGCGGGATCGTCGAGGATCGGCTGCCGCCAGACGACGGAAAAGACGCTCTGCCGCTCGCTCAGGTAGTAGATTTCCGGCGCCTCGAAGGCGATGTAGATGCGGTCGTTTGGGTGGGAATTCGCCTTCAGGTAAGCGACCAACGGTTCCTGCGCCTGGTACGCCCGATCGTGGTAGAGGTTCCACGAGATTTCCGCCGGTTCCGCGACGAAGTAATGCCCCGCGTAGCCAACGGTGAGCATGACGCTGAGGCTGAGGATGGTGACGAGCCGCACCCGCCAGCGCGCCGTCTCGCCCCGCACAAACGCGGCGCGCACGCCAAGTGCGGCGTAAATCGCCAGCGGCGGGAGCAGTTGAAAGAAGTAGTGCGTGAACCCGTTGCCGCCGAGCGCGATGCCGCCAAAGCTGGCGAGGAACCAGAGCGGCGCGAGTGTGCGCACGTCCGGGGAGAGCGCGGCGCGATACACGGTCAGCGCGAGCACGGTGAGGATGACGAGCGGCAGCACATCGCCGCCGACGACGAGGCTGTTCCAGCCCAGATGACCGAGCCGTCCAATGGCATGGCGCGAAACGATGGATTCCGTCGCGCCACGATACAGCAGCACTTGCTGGATATAGGCCCGCCCGTCGCGCACGAAGCCATCCACGATTGCCGGAAGCACGCCGATTAATACCCCCGCGCCGAGGACCGATTGCCGACGCAGGCGCGACTGCCACGGCATCCCCTCGCGGCGTGCGGCGAGAAAGAGCAGCAGCCCCGCGATCACGACCGCCGCGATTTCCGCCGGTTTGATGACGACTGCGACACCCGCGCACAAGCCACTGAGGAAAACACGGCGCGTCGCGGCGCTGTTCTCCTTCGCCAGCAGCGGCAGGCCGGGCGCTATGCGTGTCCGCTCGGCGGGCAGGAGCAAGGCGAGGCTGGCCAGTGCGGGGAGCGTCATGAACAGTTCGGCGTTGGCGGTAAATCCCTGCACATGCGGCATGACGGAGAAGAGCGCGAAGAGAAACGCGGCGAGCAGGCCCGTCTGCTTGCCCGCCAGTCGCCTGCCGATTACGTAGACGAGCAGTGCGGAGCCTGCATTGTAGAGCGCGGCGAACAGACGGATCGCGACGATGCTCCGCCCAAACGTCTGGAAGATTACGCGGTAGACCCACAAAATGCCCTGCGTCCGGTCGAACCAGAGCAGATGATAGAGCGTCTTACCGCTCAGGCCGTAGTGGGTCGTGTACGCATACCCGCCCTCGTCGGTGATAAGGGGCACATGAAGGAATGGCATCCGCACGAGCACGGCAAGCAGCAGGATCACGCCAAGCGCGATCCGCCACGTCAAAACCCGCTGCCAGAACGTCGTTGTGTTTGCTACACCCGCGCCTATCCGCGCGTGATCCCCTGCTGCCATCTTCCTCGGACTACTCCCGTTCCCGCCGTGTATCTCTTCCCTTCACATACCGCGCATCATACGTACGCGTGGGCACGCGATGGTTTCGGCACAACGTGTACCAAAAGCCATACCGCGCCGCACATGAACAGCCTATGAACGGACGGTTCACTCTCTATAACGTACGAAGCCTACAAAATCCTTACGGGATTGGTCATGATGCTTCCACTCATCACACAGAACGTTCAATGTTCGCAAGGGTTTCCGTCCCGTATACTCACTACGCGTCATGCGGTGTTCGATAGAGTGCGGGTGTGAGAGGAGTGAGGGGATGCGAACACACCGGATTGCGGTTATGCCGATGGACGGGATCGGGCGCGAGGTGATCCCGGCGGCGGTGCGCGTGCTGCGCGCGGCGGAGCGGGTCGTCGGCGGCTTCGTGCTGGAAACGACTACTTTCGACTGGTCGGCACGGAAATCGCTCGAAACGGGCGACCCAATCGTGCCGCCGGGCGGATTCGACATGCTGCGCGGCTTCGACGCGATCCTCTTCGGTGCGCACGGCGGCACCCCCGGCATCCCGGACGATGTCGCCTTCGCGGAAACGCTCTTCGCCTTCCGCCTCGCCTTCGACGAGTACATCAACCTCCGCCCCTGCAAACTGCTCCCCGGTATCCCCTCCGTCCTCGCGCACGCTGCACCGGAGGATGTGGATTTCGTCATCGTGCGCGAAAATGTCGAGGGTGAACTGGCTGGGCCGGGCGGGCGCACGGGCGTCGGCACGCCGTGGGAAACCGCCTCGCAACTGACCGTCATCAGCCGAGGCAACACCGAACGCGTCGCCCGCTACTCGTTCGACCTCGCCCGCTCCCGCCGCAAGCGGCTGGCAAACATCACGAAATCGAACGCGATGCGCCACGCCTATACCCTCTGGGACGAGGTGATCGCCGAAGTGGGCACGGAGTACCCGGACGTGCAGTTGGACAAATTCTACGTGGACGCGGCGGCGCGGATGGTGCTGCGTCCGCAGGACTTCGACGTGCTGCTCTGCACCAACCTCTTCGGCGACATCCTGTCCGACCTCGGCGCGGCGCTCGCGGGCGGCCTCGGTGTGGCGGCGAGTGGCAACCTGAATCCCGAAGGCGTGGCCCCCTCGCTTTTCGAGCCGGTCCACGGCAGCGCGCCGGACATCGCCGGGCGCGGCATCGCCAACCCCGTCGCCTCCATTGGCGCGGGCGCGCTGATGCTCCGGCATTTGGGCGAAACGACGGCGGCGGACGCCATCGAAGCCGCGATGGGCCGCGTCCTGCGCGACGGCGAATTCCGCACCTCCGACCTCGGCGGCGGCGCGACTACTGATCAGATGGCGGACGCAATTGCTGCCAATGTGGGCAAATAAACGCCTTCGAAGGAAATGGAGGATAGTTCGTAGCGGTGGCGCTTGAACCGCCGTCGTCGTCTTGCTGCGATCTATGTCATTGTACGAAAAGCCTCTATGCGGCAACGGTGGACGATGCGCGAACCGTCCAGCAATCTTTCGTACTCCTTCCTGATTCCGCCCACGGTGGTATTCTCTCGGTACGGCGCACAACGGCGTGCGCGCAGGGATTAAGGATACAAAACGCATGAACGCAATCAAGACGGTGCGGAATCTCGGCCTCGGGTTGTGGATCGGGGGAACGGCGGCGATTGATTTCGTGGACGCACCTGCCCGTTTTAGGACGCCCGGCCTCGACCGGAATGCGATCACGGCGGTTGGGAGATCGGTTTTCGCGGCGTGGAGCCGTTACGAACTCGGCCTCGCGACTATCACCGCCGCGACCGCCCTGCTCGCCGCACGGGGCGAGGGCGCCGGCAAGCGCACCGCCGCCCTCGTCGCGCCGATGTGGGCGCTCACGGTCGTGCAATTCACTTTCCTCCATCCGAAGATGCGCGCCCTCGCGGAGGGGCTCGATTTCGTCAACCGCGACCCGGACGAGCCGCGCTATGCCGCGCACCGCAAGGTCCACGGCGCGTACATGGCGGCGGACGGCGCGAAGTTCCTGCTCGGCCTCGCGGCGAATGTGGCGAGCAACATGTAAAAGACGGAAGCAACCGCATCCTCGTGAGAAGATGTCGGTGGCGGCGAACTGATGAATTCTGACAACGTAACCAGGTAATGGCGCAGTGGGGCAGGTTTCCGGGTGCCCTCCGGGCGGCATGCCGGTTCACAGGTTGAAACCCTGTGCCACCCAGTACCGGATTGATTTGGTACTGCTCATAAGCCCGCCATCACTGGGAATCCAAAATCCCCGGCTCTACGGATCGACGGCGCCCAGGTAGATCGTCGGCAGTACCGTCTCCGTCGCTTCATCGCCGTTGCGTTCGACGCGGTAGGCACGAGCGTTTGGGCGAGAACTGATCGCCGCGTGCAGACTGCCGTCAATGAAGTGCAGGCCGACGCCGTCATCCGCCGCGTAGCCGTCCTCGATCTCGCCGCTCGCGATCAGCCGGTGATAGGTCGGGCGACGCTCCGGCTCGCTGTCGTAGTGCGGCGAGTTGCTGCCGGGCAGGAAGCCGAGGCAAGTGATCGGCGTCAGCGGGCCGAAGAGCGAATCCGTCGTTCCCTGCCCGAACCAGCAGATCGAACCCGCGCTGACGCCGCACAGGACGATGCCACGCGCGTACGCCTCGCGCATGATCGCGTCCACGCCCCACTCCCGCCAGAGCGCCAGCAGATTCCGCGTGCTGCCGCCGCCGACGTAGATGATCTCCTGCCCCAGTAGCAGGCCCGCGAGGTCGTTCGTGGACGGTTTGTAGAGCGCGAGATGGGTTGGCGTGCAGGTGAGCCGCCCGGCGGCATCGTAGAAACGGTCAATCCCCACCTGTCCATCGCCGCTCGCCGTGCCGATGTAGCAAATCTTCGGCGACGCGACACCCGTCAGGTCGAGGAGGTATTTTTCCAGCAATAAGCCGTCCGGCTCGACTGACAAACCCGCGCCACCGATTGCCACGATCTGCTTGGTCATTGTTTCTTGTCCCTCCTCATGGTGATGAAGGCGTCAGCCTACGAACAAGGCCACAAGCTGAAGCCTACGCTACCAATACCCTCTGTTCCGCGTACTTTATCAGTATGGCGCAAGAGTGTGGAGAAGGGGCCGGGGGTTGGGGCCATCTGCTATCATGCAGCACATGACAGAGCGCAAAATGCCGGAAATTGCTGCCTTTATGGCCAACTCGCCACTCCTCGACGAAGCGGTGCGGGTGTATACGCGGACCTGGGGGCGGGGATGGGAAGCATCGCGCGCCTTCATCGCGCGGTACACGGGCCACGCGGACTTCCGCGGCTTTGTGGCAATGGACGGTGACGCGCCGGTCGGCATGGGGTTCGGCGCGCGCTCGGAGTCGGATCAGTGGTGGCACGAGAAAGTCGCCGCGCAGGTCGGCGCGGATCACTCGGCGCTGCAAGATGCCTGGGTGCTGGTCGAACTGGCGGTGCTGCCTGCATATTGGGGACAAGGGATCGGCGGAATGCTTCACGACGCACTGCTCGCCACCCAACCGTGTCCGCGTGCGCTGCTTTCCACCGAGGTGTCAAATAGCCGCGCCCGCACTATGTACGAGCGGCGCGGCTGGCGCTATCTACATCCGGGATTCGTCTTCATCGAAGGCGACCCGGCCTTTGCCGTCATGCATCGGGAGGTCACGGGAAGGTGAAAATCACCGACATCGGGTGCTACGCGGTGCGGCTGCCGCTCATCACGCCGTTCATCATCTCGTACGGGACATACTCGCACGTCGAGAGCGTTCTCGTGCGGCTGACGACCGAGACGGGGCTGGTCGGCTGGGGTGAGGCGACGCCGGACCCGTACGTGACGGGCGAGAGTTGGGCGGGCACCCACGCGATGCTCCGGCATGATCTCCTGCCGCTGCTGCACGATCAAAACCCACTTGCCCGCGAGGCGATCCACGCGCGACTCGACGGCCTGGTGACGGGCGCGCCGAGCGCCAAGGCGGCGATTGACCTCGCCCTGTGGGACATTGCCGGAAAACAGGCGGGGTTGTCCGTCGCGGCGCTGCTCGGCGGGCCGGTGCGCGACGCACTCGTCTGGCACGCGACGCTCTCGATCGGCGCACCGGCGGCGATGGCGGTGGCAGCGCGGGCAGCCGTCGCGGCGGGGCATACCGAGATCAAGATGAAGGTCGGCGCGGCCCGGCTCGCGGACGATGTGGAGCGCATCATGGCGGTGCGCGAAGCGGTTGGGTCGGAGATCGCGCTGATGGTGGACGCGAACCAGGGGTGGCGCGACCCCGCGACGGCGATCCGCGCGATTAACGCCATCGCACCCGCCGCGCCCGTCTGGATCGAGCAGCCGATCCGCGCCGACGACTTCGCGGGTCTCGCGGAGGTCCGTCGCGCCACCGGCATCGCGCAGATGGCGGATGAGGGTGTCCACGGCGCGCGGGACGGCTTGCGGATCGTCGAACTACGCGCTGCGGACCTGATTAACGTCAAACTGATGAAGACGGGCGGCATCACCGAGGCGATGCGGCTGATCGCTGTCTGCGAGGCGGCGGGGCTGCGCTGCATGGTCGGCTCGATGGTCGAAAGCACGATCGCCACGGCGGCGGGCGTGCAGATCGCGCTGGCGCGGCGAGCAGTCGTCGCGAACGGTCTCGTCGGCCCGGTGATGCTGCGCGAAGACCTCGCGACCGGCCTGACGTACGCCGATGGCGCGATCCGCAGCGATCCCGACGCTCCCGGCCTCGGCATCGTCGTGGACGAGGAGCGCGTCGCGCGATTCCAAGTAGCGGGTAGCGGGTAGCGAGTAGCGACGAACGAGCGGGGAGTCGGCGATCCGTTGCTGAGGAGGAAGACGGTGGCGAGCGATGAGCAGGATGCCGAACCCGGTATGATGGCCGTGGAACGCTGCCCCATCTGCGGCACCCTGATGACAGCGGAACGGGCCGGGCCGATCCGCTTCGCCAATCCGGCGCAGCGGTTGGTCCTGCCCGATGCGCAGATCAGCGGCGGCCAGTCTGTCACGCGGATGCGCTGCGAGAACGGCCACACCTTCTGGGCCATTGAGGACGAGGAGAGCGACGAGTGGTAGCAGCGAGCATCCGATGAAACTGCCTACTCCACCCGATCTCCGCGTCGGAATGTGTGAAACGGTGGCGGACTTCCACGCCTGCGAAGATGTCCAGCTAGCGGTCTGGGGAGGGAGCGAGCGCGAGATCGTGCCGTACGACATCCTGCGCGCCATCATGCACGCGGGCGGGACGGTCGTCGGCGCGTGGGATGGCGGGCGAATGGTCGGCATGGCGCTCAGTTTCGTCGCGTGGGAAGCGGGCGTCGCGTACCACCATTCGCATCTGCTCGGCGTGCGGCCGGAGTACCGCCGCTGGAGCGTTGGCTGGCGGCTGAAACTGGCGCAGCGGGCCTTCGTCCTCGCGCAGGGGCTGAACCTGATGACGTGGACCTTCGACCCGCTTGAATCGGCGAACGCGCACCTCAACTTCGCCAAACTGGGCGTCGTCAGCCGGACGTATCTGCCCGACTTCTACGGCGCGATGCCCGAAGCGCTCAACGCCGGATTGCCGAGTGATCGTCTGCTGGTCGAGTGGCGTCTCGACACGCCGCACGTCCACGGTCGCCTCGTCACCGCCAAAAGTAGCGCAACCTTCGGCCCCCTCGTCAGCGCGGAGTCCCTCGACGCGCCGTACGCGCTCCGCATGGGCGATGACGGATACCCGGAGGGGCCAGGGGGTGGAGGTTCCCGCCTTCGCATCGAAATCCCCGCCAACATCCAGGCATTCAAAGCGACCGACCCGGCCTGCGCGCTCGCCTGGCGATTGGCGACCCGCGCCGCCTTCACCGATGCCCTCGCGCGTGGCCACCTGATCACCGATTATCGCGCCCCCCGCTTCCACCGCCCGGAATGCGGCTGCTATCTCCTCGCCAAGCCAGCACCGAAGCAAGCGTAAGTACGATCACGAAGGCGGGTTTGCCCGCTGTCCGAAGGGGCAGAGCGCATACGGTACAATGATCGGGATTGGCGACGTGAACAAGAGCCATGGTGGACAGACAGCAGGAGGCGCGGCGCGTGCATGAGCAAGGGCAATGGGCGGAGACGGTCCTAGCGAACCTCAAGGAGCACGATGTCCGGCTGATGACCTATGTGCCGGACAATATGCTCATCCCGCTGATTGACGGCGCGCACGCGGACGCGCACTTCACCGCTTTCACCGCCACACGCGAGGAAGAAGCAATCGGCATCGCCTGCGGCGCGGACATGGCGGGGATGCGCGCCGTCGTGCTGATGCAGTCGAGCGGCTTCGGCAACACGATCAACGCCCTCGCCTCGCTCGCCGTCCCGTACCAACTGCCGCTCCTGATGATTATTTCGGAGCGCGGCGTGATCGGCGAGTACAATTCGGTGCAGATGCCGATCACCCGCGCCATCCGCCCCGCGCTCGATGCCCTCGGCATCCCGCACGTTACGCTGTCACGCATGGACGAACTGCACTTCCTCACCCACCGAATGATCCGCCAATGCTTCCTGACCCGCACGCCGACCGCGCTCATCCTTTCCCCGCTACTGACGGGCGGCAAAACCGACGGATAGGGGAAGTGCTGAGTGCTGAGTGCTGAGTGGGGAATCGGCGTTGCGCTATTTCGGAGGTAACGATGGACAAGATTACTCAGCACTCAGCACTCGGCACTCAGCACTTTCCCCTCTCCCGGCTGGCCCTCACCCGTATCCTCGTCTCGCTGCTGACGCATGAGGAGGCGATCGTCGCGGGGATCGGCAACACGAACTTCGATCTCGCCGCCGCCGGGCACCGGCCACAGAACTTCTACATGCTCGGCAGCATGGGACTGGCGCTGCCAATCTCGCTCGGCGGGGCGGTTGCGCAGCCGGGGCGGCGGTTCTTCGCCCTCGAAGGCGACGGCTCACTCCTGATGAATCTCGGCTGCCTCGCGACGATTGCCAGCGTCGCCCCGCGCAACCTCACGATCATCATTTGGGATAATGGGTTGTACCAGATCACCGGCAAGCAACCCGCCGCGACCGCCAGCGTCACCGATCTCGTCGGCGTTGCGAAAGCGGCGGGGATCGCGAACAGCGCGTGGGCGACTGACGAGACCGACTTCACGCGCCTCGTCACCCACTCCCTCACCGATGACGGCCCGCACCTGATCGCCGCCCATGTGGACGACGCCCCCGGCGCCTCCCGCCCCGAGCGCGACCCCGTGCTACTCCGTGACCGCTACATGCGCGGTATTGGGGCGATCTGAGTCCGGAGGGCGCACGGCTGTGCACCCCTACACGAATTTGTGGCGATGATGCTCCTATGCACAGTTGGTACGGCAGGGCAGATAGGGGCGCACTGCCGTGCGCCATCCGTCAGCCGCGTATGCCCGCAAATTGCCCCGCCGACGTGCCCGCGCGGCGACCGAAGACGGCGCCGCTCGTCAGGCCACTGCCGCCGGGGTAGTTGGAGTAGAAGAGGCCGCCGACCA
>JBBRLR010000017.1:0-65482 GCA_038231255.1 Thermomicrobiales bacterium
AAAATCCCCGACCCGCAAACAAAAATTCCGTCGCACTGAGGGCCGCGGACTAAGGACTAAGTGGTATTCGGCCCTCCATAGTCCTTCGTCCTCGGCCCTCAGTCCTACGTAATTTTGCTTGCCGGGACGGGGATTTTGCTGAAGAGTTCGAGGGCGTTCTCGCCCATGATCTTGCGCTTCATTTCCAGCGGCATCGGCAGGTTCATGACGCTCTTCGGGTGGTCGAAGTCGTGGTGCGGCCAGTCGGAGGCGAACAAGGTGCGGTTCTCGCCGTCGTACATGCGGATGATGTCCACGAGGTGCTGCGGGTTGTCCGGCTCCTCCAACGGCTGCGTGGCGAACCACATCCGCTCCTTCATGTACTCGCTCGGCCGCTTTTCCAGAATGGGCACCGTGCGGCGATACTCCTCGTGGTAGCGATCCATCCGCCACATGAAGTACGGCACCCACGCGACGCCCGCCTCCGTGAAGGCGACCTTCAGTTTCGGATAGCGCGCCATCACACCCGTATGCATGAGGCTGACGAGGTTCGCCATCATCGCAAAGGCGTGCGAAAGCGTTTGGCGCGCAAAATGGTTCTCGAACTGATCTAATTCGCACGGAAATGCGGGCGTGATGACGGTCACGCTGTGCAGCAGCACCGGCAGATTTGCTGCCTCCGCCGCCGCCATGATCGGATCATACTTGCGGTGGCCCCACAAAGGGTTGACGCCTGCGGTCGGCAGATAAACCGCGACGATGCGGTCCTCCTTCGCGTATTTTTCGATCTCGCGCGCGGAGTCTTCCGGGTTCTGCGGGCAGGCGAGCATCGCCCCGTACAGCCCCGGTTCGTCGCGCAGCCACTCCGCCATCAGCCAACGGTTGTAGGCATGCGACAGGGCGGTCGCGTACTCGATGTTCGGCAGCGGCGCGAACTGGAGGAAATGATCGGGGAACAGCACGCCGACATCAATCGAGAGCGCCGAGAGTTGCTCGCGCATCTCGGCGGCGGAGCGGACGGAGCGGGCGGCGTGCCCGCCGGGGATCGGCGGGTCGAGTTTGAGGTTCGGCGCGAAGCCGGGGATGTCGAGGTAGCGTTGCGGCGTCTGGTCGAGCAGTTCGAGCGACTTCCGCCACGGCATGTCGCAGTACGGCGCCAGCCCGCCGGGCGTGTCGTTCACATGGACATCCGAGTCCACGATAATCATGTCGGCGATTTTTAGCCGCTCGGGAAGTGTCACCGCCATACGTCGCTCCGCTCCTTGTCAGCAATGAGTGATGAGCAATGAGCAATGAGTGGGAGAACACCCTTCCTCATTGCTCATTGCTCATTGCTGTTTTATTGCTTGAGACCGAACTGCTCGTAGATCTTGACAGCTTGATCGTGCGCGTCCTTGACGGCGGCGTCCACTTTCTGGCCCTTCTGGATGATGGCGGCCATCATGTTTTCCAGCACCTTATTGGCGATCACGCCATCAACGCCCGCCGAAATCGGGCCAGGATAATACGTCTGGTTGTAGCCGGTGGGGTCGCGTACCTGCCCTTCCAGTTGAGCGAAGTTCGGATCGCTCTTGAAGAAGTCGTTCTTCCACTGGGATTCGTACGCGGGCAGGATGAGGCCACCGGCCTGCTTCGCGACCCCGGCCCACTGCTCCGGCTGCATCAGGTACTTGATCGTTTCCATCGCGAGGTCGAGATTCTTCGCGCCCTTTGGGACGTAGATGTAACCCAGTTGACCACCGCGCAGTGAGGTCTTGACTGCCGGACCCTTCGGCCGCGTCAGCACGTAGGTCTTGTCGAAGACTGGGTTCTTGTCGTCCTTGGACTTCGCGTACAGCGTGAAGGCATTGGCCGTCATGCCGATCGTGCCATTCAACCACGCCATATTGTTACCGGAACCGTCCCACGATTCGAACCCGGTCGGCAGCATGTTTTTGTACTTGGCGTTCGTGTAGATATCCGCGAGGAAGGTGACGCCCGCAACGGTTTCCGGGGAGTTCAAGACGACTTTCATGCCCGTCTTATCCTGAATCGCGCCGCCATACGAATGGATGACGTGCGAGATCAATTGCACGCCATCACCGGCCGCATAGGGTGAGAAACCCCAGCCAAACTGGTTCTTGGAGGGGTCGGAGATCGCCAGCGCGGCGTCACGCGCTTTCTCGTAGGTATCGAGCGACGCGGGGTCAATACCTTTGGCCGCCATCCAGTCCTTGCGCACAAACCAGGCATCCGAACTAGTGAAGAATGGCACCGCATAGAACTTGCCGTTCTGTGTGAGGCCCGGCGGGATGATCGGCATGAGCGCGCCATAGGCATCCGTCATTTGCTTCGTCAGGTCGGTCATATCCGTGAGAACGCCGAGGGTAATGAGCGCCTGCGGGCCACCCCCGATATCGTCCGCGAGATCGAAGGGCTGCCCGCCCTGGACGCCCGCCTGCACCTTCTGGATATTCGGGCCGCTGTCCGTGCTCTGGATCGAAACATCCACGCCACCACCGACCGACTCCGAGTACGTCTTGATATTTGCGGCGATACTATCCTGCACCGCCTTGTAATACTGGACCTTCTGGAAATAAGAAAGTTTCTTGCCCTTGAAGGCGTCCGCACCCGTCTTCGGCTTCAGCGTGCCGGTGCCGGTGGAGGCGACCGCCGAACTGCTGGCCGTCGTCGTACCCGCCACGGCGGAACCGCCAGCGGTCGTGCTCGTTGTCGCGGCGGGGGCCGTCGTGCCAGCCGCCGCGCTGCTCGCGGGTCGGGTAGCCGCTGCGGCGCTACTGACGGGGGCCGTCGTCGCCGCGCCGCCCGCCGCAGCCGTCGGGGCCGCAGTCGTTGCGCCACCCGCCGGTTTCGGGGTGTCGGTCGCGTTGCTCCCACCGCAGGCCGCGAGCAGTGCCGCCGCCGCGCTCGCGGCCGTCCCCGTAAGGATCGTCCGCCGTGTGATCGTCATACTCATGTACCGTTCCTTCCAGTATCGTCGCGACCGGACGCAATAGCGATTGGCCACGACGCGGACATCGCAAATTCCCACTCATTACCATAATAGTGTGCGCAGCGCATCACCGCAACACGATTCATACAGTGAAAACCGCCCACGCCTTGCTGACACATATGAGCCATCCGCGGATTTGCAATTATCTTTTAGTGTGTCACGGCCATCGCGATCTCCGCGCCGCTTGCTGACGGCGGGACGTGCAGGTCTTCGACGGTGGCGCGGTAGGATTCGACCTGCCGCGCGCGCTCCGCCGCGTCCCAGCCGAGCGCATCACCGAGGATCGCCGCCACGTCGGGCGCGGCGGCAAAGCCGTGCGCACGATCAATCAGCGAAAGGCGGGTGCGGCGGGCGAGCACATCGTCCACCGTCATCGCCATCTCATACCGCACCGCAAAGAGCGCCTCAGCGAAGATCACCGGCAGATCGGGCGCCATCCGGGCGGCGAGCAGCGCGTCGCCGTCAATCATTTCCAAAATCAGCGGCGCATCCGAGCCATAGGATTGGAGCAGGTGCGCCGCCACATCGGCGTCCAGCCCACGATTCGCCGCTTCGGCGGGCAATGTCCGCTTCCAGTGGCCGTAGCCGTCCGCCCCGGCGAGGGGTAGATGGTCCGTCACGGAGGCGCGGATGTTCAGGCCGTGCAGTTCGAGCGTGTCGAGCGTGTCCTGCGCCATCCGACGGTAGGTCGTCAGTTTGCCGCCGACGATCGTGACGAGGCCATTCGGCGCGGAAAGCACGGCGTGCGTGCGGGCGAGCGCGGCGGATTTCGCGCCGTCCCGCGCCCGGACGAGCGGGCGATACCCCGCGTAGGTGCTGATGATATCCGCCTCCGTCAGGTGTGAGCGGATCGAGCCGTTCACCGTACGGAGAACGTAGGCGATCTCGTCCGCGTCGGCGCGGGGACGCTCGATGTCGCCACCGGGCGTATCCGTCGTGCCGATCACCGCACGCCCCTGCCACGGCACGATAAAGATCAGTCGCCCGTCCTCCGTTTCCGGCAGCACAACGGCATCGTTCGTCACACCGACTTTCGCGGCATCCACGACGAGGTGAATTCCTTTCGCGGGGAGCACCTGTACCTGCGGCTCGCGCGTGCCGAGTGATTCGACGCGCTCCGCCCAGACACCCGTCGCATTGACGACATGCCGCGCCGCGATCGTGTACGTTTCGCCCGTGAGCGTGTCTCGCGCCTCGACGCCCACGATGCGACCATTCTCCTGCACAAACTCCGTCGCTTCGGTGTAATTGGCGACCAGCGCGCCCTGCTCGACGGCGGTGCGAATGATCGTTGCGACGAGTTTCGTGTCGTTTGTGCCCGCGTCGCTGTAGACGAAGGCGCTTTTCAGCCCATTCGTCTTCAGGCCCGGCACATCCCGCACGGCCTCGTCCGCCGGGATATGGCGGTGGCGGGCGATGTTTTCCTTGCCCGCCAGCAGGTCGTACGCGGTCAGGCCGATCTCCATCGCCATCCCAACACCGAACCCACGCGGCAGCGAGATGGGCACGCCAATCGGACGGCGCGTCGTGTCGTAGATCGGCAGCACGAAGGCGAGCGGCCAGACGAGGTGCGGCGCGATCTTCAGCAGCGTCGCGCGCTCGTGCAACGCCTCCCGAACGAGCGCGACTTGCCCCTGCGGCAAAGAGCGGATGCCGCCATGCACGAGTTTCGTGGACCAGCCGCTCGTGCCGCTCGCGAAGTCCTTGCGCTCGATCAGCGCGACGGACGCCCCGCGCGAGGCCGCTTCAAGTGCGACGCCCGCACCCGTAATTCCGCCGCCGATCACGCAGACATCTACCCGCCCCGCCGCCATCCGCCGTAGGTGCTCCACCCGTGTCTCGCCCGAGAGTGCCTTCATCGGGAAACCTCACTCGTAGCGCAGCGCGTCAATCGGCTTCAGGCGCGATGCTCGCCGCGCCGGGTAGACCCCGAAGAACAGCCCCGTCGCGCAGGCGAAGAAGACGGCAATAAAAACGGATTCGGGCGAGACGATCGTCGTCTTCCACGTCTTGCCGACAATATATGAAGCGAGCAGGCCGAAGGCGACACCCGTGAGCGCGCCGATCAGGCTGATGAGTACCGCCTCAGTGATAAACTGCGTCATGATGTCCTTGCCCTTCGCCCCGATCGCCTTGCGGATGCCGATCTCGCGCGTCCGCTCGGTGACGGAGACGAGCATGATGTTCATGATGCCGATGCCGCCAACCAGGAGCGAGATGCTGGCGATGACAAAGAGGAAAATCTGGTACGTCTTCTGCGTTTCTTCCGCCGCCTTGATCTGGTCGGCCTGGTTCGTGATCTGCCAGTCCGGAGCGCCGGTTCTCGTGCGGTGGCGGGCGGCGAGTACGTCGTTCGCCTCAGCAATCGCCTTGTCCACGCTTTCTGGAGCGGCGGCCTTGATATAAATGTTCTGGACGGTCTTGCCCGCAGTCGGCGCGCCCGGGAAGCCCCCAACGAGCACGGCTTGCGCGGTCGAGAGCGGGATATACACCTGCGTATCGAGCGAGCCGAAGCCGTTGCCGCCCTTCGTCTCCATCACGCCAATGACACGGAAACCCACGCCATTCATCCGCACGATCTTGCCGACCGGATCGCTCTCACCAAAAAGGGCGGAGGCAATCTGCGCACCGAGATCAACGACCGTTGCACGGCTCGTCACATCGCTATCCTGGATAAATTCACCACTAACCGTATTGTAGTTGTGCACATCCGCAAAACTGGGCCAGACACCGCGGAAGCCACCGAAGGTGTTGAGCGCGCCGACGGTGATCCGCCCGCCGCGCTGCACTTCCGGGGAGATCGCGGCGGCGTCCGGCACCGCACCCGACTCAGCAAGGGCAATCGCATCCTCCGCGGTCAATGTCTGGGTGAGGGTGCCCGTCGCGACGCCGGCCGATACCTGATTCCCACCCTGGATCGTCACGAGATTCGTGCCGTTACGCTCGAGATTGGCGCGGGCCTCCGCGACGACGCCGTTGCCGATAGCAAGCAGCGCGACGACCGCGCCGACGCCAATGATGATGCCGAGCATCGTCAGCAGCGTGCGCATGATATTCGCGCTCAGGCTATTGATCGAGGAGCGGAAACTCTCGCTGAGCGGCACCCCGCCGGATCGCCGCGAGGATGGCGGGATGCTGAGGACGGAAAGCTCGCGCGCCGCCGTGGCGACCTCATGGATCGTTCCATCGGGAGCAACGGGGGCGATGATTTGTGCCATGATGCAACTCCTGATGACGCCGTGCCGCGACGGTACACCCGCAAGCGTAGCATGAATGCTCGCGGCGATCTACCTTTTGTTAACGCCTCATCAAATGATACGGTAAAAAACAGTGGGCGCTGCCGCCGAATTGCGCCGTGATCGTCCGATGCGGTACCCTGCGCGGTAATGAACGCGCCACTCGACACCGACAGGAACCGGAAATCTGTGAAGCAACGCCGCCCCGACAACATCCGCCCCGCGTCGGTCGCGCGGCCCGTGCGGGTCGTCGCGGCGCTGCTGACGCTCGTCGTCCTCACGGGATTGTGGGGCGGGGCGCGGACGCTGACGACGTACGAAAATCGCGGCGTCGTGACGGAGATGCCCCCGGCGTCCGCCCCCCTCCTGCCGGGCAGGGCGATCGGTGTGCAAACTTTCCTCGACAAAGAGGTGGACCCGACCGCGATCCGGCGCACGGCGGAGATGCTCAAGGAGGGCGGCGTAACCAATGTCCGCCAATCGTTCTCGTGGTGCGAACTGGAGCCGGACGGGCGCGGCGCCTATTGGGATCGGAATAACAACAAACCTTCGTGGCAGAAATACGATCAGATCGTGGACATCCTCGCCGCCAACGGCATCGCGATCACGGCGCGGCTCGACAATGCGCCCACTTGGTCGCGCCCCAGCCAAAAAAACGATCCCGGCAGCAAGTGCCAGAAGGGGCCACCGACCGATCTCAGCGCCTTTAGCGATTTCGTGCGCATGTTCACGACGCACTATCGTGGCAAGGTCGCCGCCGTGCAAATCTGGAATGAGCCGAACCTGAGCGAGGAATGGGGCAACACGCTCAACGTCGTCCAATATACCGACATGCTTAAGCGCGCCTACCAAGCGGCGAAGCAGGGCGATCCGAACGTGACGGTCGTCACCGCCGCGATGGCGCCCACGGCGGAGACGAATCCCGCTGTCGGCATGTCCGACCTCGCCTTCTACGAGCAGATGTATCAGGCGGGGGCGAAGGGGGCGTTCGATGTGCTGGCGGTCAATGTCTACGGCCTCGGCGAGCCGCCGGATGACCGCCGCCTGTCTGCTGACCGCTTCAATGTTTCCCGCCCGATCCTCGTCCACGACATCATGACGCGCTACGGCGATACGACGACGCCCGTCTGGGCGACCGAGTTCGGCTACAACTCGTTGCCGAAGGGATGGAACGGCGAGCCGAGCATCTGGGGGCCGAATGTGGATGAGCAGACGCAGGCGCGCTACCTCGTCGGTGGCCTGACGCGGATGAAGGACGAATGGCCGTGGATGGGCGAAATCTACATCTGGGGTTTCCGCTGGGCAGAGCGGCCGGGGCTTTTTGGGAAGGATCAGAATAACCCCGTCGGACCACCCAAGCCGGAGCCGTATTTCGCGCTTGTCAACTACGATTTCACACCCCGTCCGGCCTGGAACGCGGTGCGCCAGTTCGCCCGCAATCAGACGCTCCATACCGGTCGCATCGCCGCGACGGACCCGCTCCTTCAGTCGGGACCAGGCTGGGAGCAGGCTGGCAGCGGCCCGGACACAATGCTCGCCGCCAGTGCGCCCGGCGCGTCGCTTGTTGTCCTCTTCACCGGCACCGATCTCGCCGTGACGGGCACGGGCGGCGCGCTCGCTGTCGCGATAGACGGCACGGAACACGGCACGGTACCGCTCGCGCCGACGACGGGCAGCGTGACGCGGCTCGCCAGCAACCTGCCGGACGGCCCGCACACCGCCACGCTACGGGTCGCCGACGGCTCGGTGCGCCTCGGCAGCGTACTCGTCCAGCGGCGCGCGGCATTCGGCTGGGTGTTGCCGCTCCTGACGCTCGGCGTCATCCTGCTCGGTGCGGGGGCAGTCGGCGCGGTGGTCGCGGAAGCGTTGGGCGCGTGCGACGACGCGCTACGCCGCGCGCGCCAGCGACGTACAGCGGCGACCGCGCCGGGAGTGACGACGCGATGAGTAGGGCGCTTCGCCTCGCCTCCGGCGTCTATCGCGAGCCGTTGCTCTGGCCGCTCGGCGTGGCGGTGCTGTTGCTCTTCCTCGTCCCGTCCACGCTCGCCGCGCTCCTACCGCTCGGCATCGTCGGGTTGATCGGGGTGCGGCGGCCCGCGCTCGTCGTCATGGTCATCCCGGTGACGTTCCCGTTCCACGATGTCACCTCACCCGCCGCGCACCTGCATCTCGACCGCACGGCGCTCCTGATCGGGGTGGCGCTGCTCGCGACCTTCGGGCACGTCGTGCTAGCCGTGCTCCCCGCCTACCTGCCGGCAATCGGCAGGTTCTCGGCAGTGGTCGTCGAAGAAACATGGACGCGCGACGACATTCGCGCCTTCCCGACGGAGATGACCGCCTTTCTTTGGCGACCCGGCACCTGGGCGGCGCTCTCGCTCTTCATGCTCGGCATCCTCTCGCTCTTCACCGTGGCGGACACGGAGTTCCGGGGCAACAGTATCCGCGAGTTCCGCATGACGATCCTTTTCCCCGTCGTCCTATTCCTGCTCGCCGCCGCGCTGCTCGAAGGGAGCGAGCGTCGCCGGATCATGTTCCAACTTATGGTCCTCGGCGTGGACGCAGTGATCATCTCCGGCGTGATCATCTCACTGATCGCCTATCTCCAGTTCGCGCGCGGCGGCGGCCTCGATGTCGAGGGCGTGCGGCGCATCCGCTCCGTCTTCCACCACCCGAACGAACTCGCCCTTTATCTCGGCCGGATTGTGCCCGTCACGGCGGCGTATGTCTTCTTCATGCCACGCACCTGGCGGACATGGGCGTACCTCGTCGCGACCGTAGTGATGCTCGGCGCAATCGGGCTGTCGTTCTCGCGCGGCGGCTACATCGGCGTGGCTGCGGCGTTGCTGCTGCTGCTCTGCGCGACGGGCAACCGGCGGCTGATCGTCGGCTACATCGCGGCAGGCACGTTCGTCGGTATCGCGGCGTTCGCGACGGGGATCGAGCGGTTCACCTCGATCGTCCACCCGGCGAGCGGCAGCGACGGGCTGCGCCTCAACATCTGGGCATCGGCGGCGCGGATGCTGCGCGATCATCCCGCATGGGGCGTCGGCCTCGACCAGTTCGTCTCGCAGTATCCGCGCTACATCAAGCCGGACGCCTGGCAGGAGCGGTTCACGTCGCACCCACACAACCTGATCCTCGATTTCTACGTCCGCCTCGGGCTGCTCGGCCTCGCCTGGCTGATCTTCACACTCGTCCCGTTCATGGTGCGCGGCTGGCGCGTGGCGATGCGGCGCAAGGCGGAGGGAGACCCGCTCCGCTTCGCCCTGGTCATCGGCGCGACGGGCACACTCGTGGATTTCACGGTGCACGGCATGGTGGATCAGGACTACTTTTTGCACATGCTCGCCTACGGCTTCTGGTTCGCCATCCTCCTGATCCGCGTCGGCGCGTCGGAGTGGTCGGCGGACGGGACGGGGCTGACGAGCGGGCCGCAGCCCGTCCGCACGCCGCTGGCGCGACGCATCGCCGATCCCGCGATCCCCACGCCAGCGACCGCCCGCAGGACGACGCCACTCGCCGGGAGCGGCCATCCCGTGTAGGATACGCGAAGTGCTGAGTGCTGAGTGCTGAGTGCTGAGTACCAGGTACAGGCGTCCCCGATGATTGCCTGAACCTACATCATAATGGAAGCGGGGCGAGGGTGCGGATATTGGTGGCGGGCGGGGCGGGGTTCATCGGGTCGCATCTCGTGGACGCGCTGCTGGCGCGCGGCGACGAGGTGGTCGTCTGGGACAACCTGATCACCGGCACGATGGCCAACCTCGCCCACCTCGGCGAAGCGCCCGGCTTCACCTTCGTGCGGCACGACATCGTGCAACCCCTCCCCGACCCTGGCCCGATCGAGCGCATCTACCACCTCGCCTCCCCTGCCAGCCCGGAGGGGTATCGCGGCCACCCGATCGAGACGCACCTCACCAACAGCCTCGGCACCTATCACCTGCTCGAACTCGCCAAGGCGACGGGCGCGCGCCTCTTACTCGCCTCCACCAGCGAGGCGTACGGCGACCCGCAGGAGCACCCGCAGCGCGAGACCTACCGGGGCTATGTCAACCCGGTCGGGCCGCGCTCCTGCTACGACGAGAGCAAGCGGTTCGCCGAGTCACTGACGATGGAGTACCATCGCATCTACGATCAGGACACGCGCATCGTGCGCATCTTCAATACCTACGGGCCGCGCATGGACATCGCCGACGGGCGGGTGATTCCGAACCTGCTGTCGCAGGCGCTGCGGGGCGAGGCTTTGACGTTGTACGACGGCGGCGAGCGGACGCGCGCCTTCTGCTACATCGCCGACCTCGTGCGCGGGCTGACAGCGGTGATGGAAAGCCCCAACGCGAAGGGCGAGGTGATCAACCTCGGCAACCCGGACGAGCGAACGATCCGCAGCCTCGCCGAAGCAATCCTGCGCGCCACCGATCGGACCCTGCCGTTTGTGGATCGCCCGACAGCGGTGGGGGACGACCCGAACCGCCGCTGCCCGGACATCACCAAGGCGCGCGCGCTGGTGGGATGGGAGCCGGCCATCCCGCTCGACGAGGGGCTGCGGCTCACCATCCCCTTCTTCGAACAGGTCCTCGGCAATGAAGGACTGCGGGCGCCCTCTGGGCAGCATGAAGTCTGAGGACTGAGGACCAAGAAGGACGAAATCGGGAGGGCGCACGCAATGCGCCCCTACGATCCCTGTATTGCTCCCCCTCTCCACTGCTTGCCAGCAATGGAGAGGGGCCGGGGGTGAGGCTCCCAATCATGCAATTCTCCACCTCGCTCCAGCGCAAACAACCGAGCAGATGGTTTGAGCAAATGCGCGGCTCCCCGCTCGCGCCGCCCGCGCTGATGGCGGGCCTGACGCTGGTCGCGCTCGGGCTGTTGGCAGTCCTCGGGCCGGTGCTGGCCGTCGCGCTCGTTATCGGCGGCGCGATTGTGCTCCTGACGCTGGCGGAGCCGCGCTACGGCTTGTATCTCGCCGTGCTTTCCGTGCCGGTGCAGCAGTATGGCGCGGTCAAGGGGCTGACGGCGACGCAGGGCGCGTTCCTGCTCGTGCTCGGCGCGTGGGCGGCGGGCAAACTGCTGCGCGGCGCGAAGTGGGAAGTGCTGCGGGACGCGAATCTCTGGCGGTTCGCCCTCTTTTATGTCGCCATCCTCGCCTCAGGCCGCGTCGCGGGGGACATCGGGGCGACGCTCACCGAGGGATTCCACTGGGGCGAGGCGCTGGCGATCTACGTAATCGCGCGAGACACGCTACGCACGCGGCGCGACTGGGCAGGGCTCGTCGCCTGCTTGTTTGTCGGCGCGAGTGGGGAAGCATTCATCGGCACGGTGCAGAGCAAACTCGGCCTCGGCAATCTCTCCTTTTTCGTCGGCGGCATCGCGCGCTCCTTCGGCACCTTCGGGCGCCCAAACTCGTACGCCGGGTACCTCGAAATGATCCTCCCCTTTGCCGTCACGGTCGCACTTTGGGCATTGTTCGCCCTCCCGGCGGCGGTGCGACGCTGGCGGGCGATGCGCGGCGGACCGCTCACAGCGGAACGGCGCGCGCTCCTGCCGCTGCTCGGTCTGCTGATAACGCTCGCGGGCGCGGGCACGACAGCGCTGATGCTCGCGGCGGGCATCACGCTTTCGCTTTCGCGCGGGGCGTGGTTCGGCGCAGCGGCGGGGGTGCTCGTGATAATGCTGCTCGCCGGGCGGCGCTGGGCGATCGCGGCCCTCATCGCGACTGGATTGCTGGTCGCCGTCCTCACGCTCGGCGGGGCAGGTGTGCTACCGAAAACGCTCCAGGAGCGGATCGGCAGCGTCGGCAGCAGCCTGATCCTGCTCGATTATTACAAGGTGCCGATCACGGACGCCAACTTCGCCGTCAAGGAACGGATGGCGTACTGGTTCGGCGGCATCCGTATGGCGGAGGATCATCCGTGGCAGGGCGTCGGTCTCGGCAACTACGGCCAGGAATACGACGCGAAGTACTTCACCTCGCCTTTCATGAAGTCGCAGGTTCACGCGCACAACTACTACATCCACATCACGGCGGAGACGGGTGTGATCGGGCTGGTGGCCTACCTGCTTCTGATTGGCGGCGTCTTCGCGACGGGCGTTGGCGCGGTGCGGCGGACGGCGCGCGACCCCTTCGCCCGCGCCCTCGCCCTCGGCGGCGTCGGGGTGATCGTCGCGGTCGCCGTCCACAACCTTTTCGAGGACCTGCACGTCCTCAGCCTCGGCGTCCACCTCAGCGCGGTCTGGGCGCTGCTCGCCGCGATCCGCGCCAGCAACGAGTGTCCGGCAGCGAACCGATTGTGCAGACCAGGGTCATGACAGAGCGTTCGATCTTCTCGCGAGGAAATGATGCCTGAACGATCCTTCCTAATCCTGCTCCTGAGCACCGAGCGTATCCGCGTCTGGATGTACACGGAACAGGGTGGAGTCGTCAATTTCACCGTTCAATACGAGACGTTCTTCGGCGGGCAATGGATGCCGGTGGTGCGCTACGACGGCTAGCACGACCAACCGCACCGCGACACGCTGGACGAGAACGGCCATGTCGTCCACAAAGATTGGTATACTCTGACATACGCTGCGGCCCTCACCTACGGCCTCAACGACCTGAAAGTAAACTGGGAGCGGTATCGCACGGACTTCCTGCGGAGGGTTGGATGACCGAGTTTGCGCATTTTGAACATCGAGCGATGGCGGAGCGCGTGCTCGAACTGACGAGCGCGTTCATAGAGTCCATCGCCGCGAACCCCGCGATGGCTCCGATGATTCCTGATGGCGCGACGCTCATCCTGGTACCCGATAACGACCCCGAACTTGCGGCGCATAGTGTTTCGCTCGGCATGGATGCGATCGCGGCGGGCGAGAACGTCTACTTCCTCCACATCCAGATAACGGGCGCACACCCTAGCGCGTCCATGCAGCGTAGCGCATAATCCCCGATCATCCGGTAAGGCATCCGTGCTTCAGATCGCCGCGCCGCTAATCGCCGGGCAGGTACATCGCGTAGCCGCCGGTGACGAGCAGGGTCTGCCCGGTGGTGTAGGCGCTCTCCGGCAAGCAGAAGAAGCGGACGGCAGCGGCGATGTCGTCCGCCGTGCCGACGCGACCGAGCGGGATCCACTGCTCGGCCTGGGCGCGCCATCGTTCCTCGTCGCGCGGTGCGCCGGGCCGCTCGGCCATGTTGCCGGGGGCGACGCAGTTGACCGAGATGCCGTGCGGCCCAAGTTCGTAGGCCATGTTGCGCGTCGTCGCCTCGATGGCCGCCTTCGCCGCGTTGTAGACGAGCCGCTCGCGGTGGTTGTAGTGCGCGCCGATGGTGGAGATGTTGACGATCCGGCCGCGAATGCCGCGCTCGATCATCTGCCTGGCCGCGTGCTGGCTGAGGACAAACGTCGCCCGCCAGTTCGCGTTCATCGTCCAGTCCGCCCCCTCGTCGGAGACCTCCCAGAAGTTACCCCGGCTGCCGCGCGAGCCGCCCGCGTTGTTGATGAGAAGATCGAGGTGCGGCACGCGCGCCAGTACCGCCGTCGCCAGCCGGTGCATTTCTTCGACGCGCGACAGGTCCGCCACCATCCCCCACGCCTCGACGCCGTGCTGCCGCATGATCGCCACGGCAGGCTCGATCAATTCTTCCTCCATGCCATGCACGACGATGTTCGCGCCCTCTTGCGCGAGCCATTCCGCCGACCGCTGCCCCAACCCCTTTGTGCTCCCCGTGACCAGCGCCCATTTCCCCACTAATTTGCCTTCGGAAGTCGTCGCCATCATTTTCTCCTCCGCGCGCAATATCGTTATCAGGCAGATTGGCCTACCGCATCTGGTAGCATATTCACCATGATGAGGATACGCGATACGGAGGGCAATCGGTGATGGCAGGTGACGCGGCAGCAACGCACGACGCGGATGAGGAGACGACGACCGATTCGCACGCAACTTCGCCCCGGTTTGCCGCGCACTTCAAGGTCCGGCACTACGAGATGGACGCCCTCGGCCACGTCAATAACGCGGTCTACCTGCATTATCTGGAGCAGGCAGCCTACGAGCATTCAGCGGCAGCGGGATTTTCGGACGAGCGGACGCGGGCGCTCGGCGGTATCTGGATCGTCCGCAAACACGAGATCGAATATCTCCGCCCCGCGACGGCGGGCGACGTGCTCCAAGTCGTCACCTGGGCCGTCGAATTCAAGGGCGCGCGGGCCTTCCGCGACTACGCGATCTTCCGCTACGACGGCCCGGCGAGTAATCCGCACGGCATCCCCGCCGACGGTTTCTTCGCGCCCGATCAGCCATTACCCGCCGACCCACTTGTGCGCGCCCGCACTCTCTGGGTCTGGGCCGATCTGCTTACTGCCCGCCCGCGCCGCATCCCCCCCGCGCTCTATCCCGCCTTCTTCGCTGCCACCGAAACCGATTGAACCGAGGCGGCGGTGCGGCGCGAGCGGACGGCAGCGGCGAGTTCTTCGAGGACGGGGACAGTCATCTCCCAGCCCATGCAGGCATCGGTGACGCTCTGGCCATAGACGAGGTGGGCGCGATCCATCAAATCCTGCCGGCCATCCACAAGGAAACTTTCCAGCATGACGCCGATGATGCCCGTTTCGCCCCCGGCGATCTGCGCGGCAATCGTGCGGGCGGCGACGGGCTGGCGGCGGTAGTCTTTCTCACTGTTGCCGTGGCTCGTGTCAATCATCACGCGAGGTTGGAGTCCGGCGTCGCGCAAACTCGCCAGCGTCTTCTGGACGCTGGCGGCATCGTAGTTGATGCCGCTCCGCCCGCCGCGCAGAATGACGTGGCAGTCCGGGTTGCCGTAGGTCGCGACGATGCCCGCCAGTCCCTGTTCGGTGACGCCGAGGAAGCGATGCGGGTACGCCGCCGCGTGCAGGGCGTCAATCGCCATCTGCACCCCGCCGCCCGTCCCGTTCTTGAAGCCGACCGGCATCGAAAGGCCCGATGCCAGTTCGCGGTGGACCTGGCTTTCGGTCGTGCGCGCCCCGATCGCGCCCCAGGTGACGACATCGGCGAAGAATTGCGGCAGGATCGGGTCGAGGAACTCGCAGCCGACGGGCAGGCCGAGCGCAACGAGGTCGAGCAGCAACCGCCGCGCGAGGCGCAGCCCTTCATTGACCGCGAAACTGCCGTCGAGGCGCGGATCGTTGATCAGCCCCTTCCAGCCGACCGTCGTGCGCGGCTTCTCGAAGTAGACGCGCATGACGATGCAGAGATCGGCGGCGAACGCGTCGGTGAGCCGCTTCAGCCGCTCGGCGTAGTCGCGCGCGGCGTCGCAGTCGTGGATCGAGCAGGGGCCGACGATCACCACGAGTCGGTCGTCTTTGCCGCGCAGGATACGGCTGATCGCGTCGCGGGCGCGGCTAACCATCTCGGCTCCGTCGGCGGTGAGCGGCAACTCTTCGAGCAGGATCGCGGGCGGCACGAGTGGCCGGATGCTCTCGATGCGCAGGTCGCGCGTCCGGAGCGGCCCCGGCGCATCGCGGCGCACGACCATCTCCACACCGGGCAGCGCCGCCAGCAACTCCTTGTGCTCGAGCGAGATTTCGCCCGATATTTCGATCACCGTATGCCCGGCGTCGGTGTATACCTCCGCGTCAAGCCCCGCCGATTGCGCCCGGTCGCGGACCGCTTCGATCTCCCCACGCGCCGCCCCACTTCGCATCACGACCAACATCGCCCCACGGCCTCCCCTCGATTGAATCATCCCGCCACCGCCAAGTCGTTCACACCGGGCGATGACAGTACAGCGTACACCGCAGCTAACCGCAGGATAGCATGAGCACCCAGTCGTGCTGAATTTCTTCGCTTTGGACGGGGTCATTTGTTTGTACGATGCTGTTGTGAGTCCACAAAAGTCCGCTTGGCGAAGCATATGGTATAACTGATCCTATTGGGAGAGCGGGCCATGCCAGCGGTGACGCGCATCTGCATGGCCCTGTTCTTGCAACACTTTTCTACTTGGTTACGTGACCGAGAGTTTGTTCACCGCCCGAGTCGGTGGGGTGAGGCGATGGACGGAGCGTATGGGCGTATTCACACGGGCCATCGAATATGTGAATATGGGAGACCACCGTGCCGAGTTGATTGCGGCGATTGAGCGCCATCTGCTGCTGGTTGGCATCGCGCTCGGCATCGGTATTCTCGTCTGCGTACCGCTCGGGGCGATCACGGCGCGCTCGCGCATCGCCTCCGCGACGGTGATTAACGGCTTCAACGCCCTGCGGGTGATCCCGAGTCTCGCGATCCTGTTCCTCGCGTTGCCCTATTTCGGGCTGTCGCTGAAGTCCGCCGTGTTGGCGCTAACGATCCTCGCGCTCCCGCCGATTCTGATCAACACCGATGCCGCATTCCGCAATATTGATCCGGCGATCCGCGAGGCGGCCTACGGCATGGGCATGGCGAGAAGGGAGGTCCTACGGCGGGTCGAGTTCCCCTTGGCAGCGCCGGTAATCATCGCGGGTATTCGCACGGCTGCCGTCGAGGTAATTGCCAGCGCGACCCTCGCGGCCTTTATCGGGGGAGGCGGCCTCGGCATCTACATCACCCGTGGATTTTCGCTCTACGATAACGCTATCCTACTTGTTGGGGCGGTGCCCGTTGCCCTGCTCGCGCTCATCACCGAAATCGGAATGAGCGGGCTGCAGCGCGCGTTACAACCGCCGACCCATTGACGGCGCCGACTGGCGCACGGTGATTTCGAGGAGGTATCCGGCATGATCGGGATCGGGACTGGGACGACTGAGAAGGATGCACGGCGGCTTTCACGCCGCACGATGCTTACCGGCTTCGCGGCGGCGGCGGGCGCGGCATTGCTCGCGGCCTGCGGCGGCAGCAAGGCAACCGACACGCCGAAACCGGCTGGCACGACGACGGGCGCGGCGACGACCGCGAGCGGCCAGGTCGGCGGCGCGACAACCGCCCCGACGACCGCCGCCAGTAGCGCAGTAGCCGCGACTCGACCGGCAGGCAGCACCACGGCGGGCAGCACGACCGCCCCGGCCAGCACTACTGCCGCCGCGAGCAGCGTGACGACCACCGGCACGACTGCCGCCAGCAGCGCGACGACTGGGACGCGCCCCGCCGGTTCGACCACAGCGGGGACAACATCGGGCACTACCGCTGCCAGTTCCGTCACCTCCAGCACGGCGGGCAAGTTCGCCGGCACAATCAAGATCGGCTCCAAGGACTTCACCGAGGAGTTCATCGTCGGCAACATGTACGCCCTGCTGATCGAGGCGGCGGGCGGCAAGGTGGACCGCAAACTGAACCTCGGCGGCACCCCCGTCTGTCAGGCGGCGATGGAGAAGGGCGATCTCGACCTGTATCCCGAGTACACCGGTACGGGGCTGCTCACCGTCCTGAAACTCCCCTCCAACACCGACGCGAAGCAGGTCTACGATGCGGTCGCCAAGGGGTACAAGGACAAGTACAACTTCGTCTGGCTCGATCCCGCGCCGATGAACGACACCCAGGCGCTGGCGATGACGAGCGCGGGCTCGACGAAGTTCGGCGTCACGAAGATTTCGGACATCGTCGCCAAGGCGGACCAACTGACGATGATCGGCCCGCCCGAGTTCGAGCAGCGCGAGGACGGCCTGCCGGGGATCATGAAGGCGTACGGAAACTTCAAGCTGAAGAAGTACATCGGCGTTGATCCCGGCCTGAAGTACAAGGGGCTGATTGACGGCCAGGCGGACATCGCCGTTGCCTTCAGCACGGACGGCGACATCGCGGTGAACAAACTTGTCGTGTTGCAGGACGACAAAAAGCTCTTCCCGATCTACCAGATCACGCCGGTCGTCACGCAGAAGGCGCTCGACGCCAGCCCCGGTATCCGGGACGCGCTGAACAAAGTCGCGCCCTTGCTGACAGACACGGTGATGTCCACGCTCAACTACGAGGTGGACGGCAAGAAGCGGGAGCCGGCGGATGTCGCCAAGGAGTTCCTGACTGCGCAAGGGCTGCTGAAGAAGTAAGGGAACCTCACCCCCTGCCCCTCTCCATTGCGATGGAGAGGGGAGCGACCTTCTCGGAGGTGCAATGTTTGGGGAAGGTCACGATAGTTCGGGCAAGTCACCCCTCTCCATCGCAATGGAGAGGGGCAGGGGGTGAGGTTGTAGCGTGCGGGCAATCTACTTCGATCACGTCTCCAAACAGTTTCCCGGCGCGGCACGCCCGGCGGTGAACGAATGCAGCCTCGAAGTCGAGGCGGGGTCGTTCGTCTGCCTGGTCGGGCCGTCCGGGTGCGGCAAGACGACGCTCCTGAAAATGGTCAACCGCCTGTACGAGCCGACGGGCGGCAGGATTTTCCTCGACGACGCCGAAATTCGCCAGATGCCGGTGACGGAACTGCGCCGCAAGATCGGCTACGTCATCCAACAGGTTGGCTTGTTCCCGCACATGACGGTGGCGAAGAACATCGCCGTCGTGCCGCAACTGCTCGGCTGGAAACGCGAGAAGATCGCCGCCCGCACGGACGAACTGCTCGCGCTGATCGGCCTGCCGCCCGGGGAATACCGGAGCCGCTACCCGGCGCAACTCTCCGGCGGTCAGCAGCAGCGCGTCGGGCTGGCGCGGGCATTGGCTGCCGATCCCGGTTTTATGCTGATGGACGAGCCGTTCGGCGCGATTGACGCGATCACCCGCACCGGCTTGCAGGACGAGATGGCCCGCCTCCAGCGGACGCTCAAGAAGACGATCCTCTTTGTCACCCATGATGTCGAGGAGGCGCTACGGCTCGGCGACTTGATCGTCGTGATGCGGGACGGCAAGATCGTCCAATCCGGCACGCCGCTCAGTGTGCTGACCCAGCCTGCCGACGCATTTGTCCACGACTTGCTCGGCGCGGACGACATGGTGCGGCAGTTGGGGCTGCTCCGCGTCGAGGAGACGATGGAGGCGGTGCGGGACGGCGTGCGCCGCAGCGACGGACCGACGATCGGGCGCGATGACGACCTCCGCCATGCGCTCTCGCTCCTCCTGCGTAGCGATGCAAACACCTTGACGGTGATGGAGGGCGAAACGGCGGTCGGCACGCTGACGCTCGATCAGATCCACCGCGCGATATTGGCGGAGAAGACCGATGCAGTACATCATTGACAACCCGGATATCGTCCGGGATTTGCTGCTTCGGCATCTTCAAATTACGGCAATTGCGCTCGGCATCGCGCTGGCGATTGCCCTGCCGCTCGGCCTGCTCGTCAACCGCTACCGCTGGCTCGCGGTGCCGATTGTCGGGACACTCGGCATCCTCTACACGATCCCCAGCCTCGCGCTGATCATCCTACTCATCCCTGCCTTCGGGCTTGGCTCGAAATCGGTAATCATCGCCCTAATTATCTACGCGCAGATCATCCTCGTGCGCAACATCCTCGTCGGCCTGCAATCCGTCAGTCCCGCGATGCTCGAAGCGGCGCGCGGGATGGGCATGAACGCGTGGCAGATGTGGTGGCGCGTGCAGTTCCCGCTCGCCCTGCCGATCATGCTGGCGGGATTGCGGATCGCGGCGGTCGTCGTCATCGGCATCGCCACCATCGGCGCGAAGTTCGGCGCGGGCGGGCTAGGCAGGCTCTTGTTCGACGGTATCTCCGGCAACCGCTACGACAAAATCTGGGCCGGGGCGATCACCGTCTCCGCTCTCGCCTTCGCGATCAACGGGCTGCTCCTGCTCCTCGAACGCGCCTGCGACCCCGCCCGCCGTGCCCGCATGCCCCGCCGACGCGCCACGCGCGATGTCAGTGAAGGCCTCACGCCGATTCCGGGATAGGTAGCGTAGGCTTTCAGCCTGCGTCCCTGCATCATTGTCGCAGTCTGGAAAGCCCGCGCTACCAGGTCGGGACGCAGGCTGAAGCCTACGCTACCCGGTTGTAGTCTCGGAATATCCCACCGAGCCATGCGTTGACAACTGCGCGGAACAATCGTAATCGGAAATCAAAAAGGAGGTCGCGATGCAGATTGACACGACGACGGACTTCGGCAAGCGCGTCGAGCGACGCTTGCGCGAGGAGCAGATTATCTGGCTCACCACGGCAGGTCAGGACGGGACGCCGCAGCCAAGCCCGGTCTGGTTCCTGTGGGAAGGCGAGACGGCCTTGATTTTCAGCAAGCCGAACACGCCGAAGCTCCGCAACATCGCGCGGAACGCGAAGGTGTCGCTCCACTTCGATGGCGACGGGCGGGGCGGCAACATCGTCGTCCTCACCGGCGAGGCGCGGATCGTCGAACCGACACCAACCGTCGCCGAGATCCCTACGTACATAACCAAGTATGCCGAGGGGATCAAGCGCATGGGCTCGACGCCGGAACAGATGGCGGCGGAATACTCGCGGGCGATCCGCGTCACACCAACGGATGTGCGCGGGCACTAACGCGGAAGCCCACCCCCGACCCCTGCCGCCAACTGCGCGGACAAGAAAAAGTGGCGACGCTGGGGAACGTCGCCACGGGGAGGGGAAGGGGGAAGGAAGAGTCTCTTTTCAGTTGGCCCGTTCGCTGCGGATTGTCCGCGTCCGCGATACCCGCAGGACCCAGGCAACCGGTGCGTCCGGTGCTTCGCTGTTGTCTCCACTATAGCAAGCATGATGCCACGACCGCACCGCCCATCCGGCCAGTCTGCGAGCAGGCCAATCGGACAGGTACCGACCGACCCAATTGAACCGTACCGCAACATAGGCGGTCGAGCGCGTGCATTTAGATCGCTTTTTCGAGGGTGGCGGAGGTCGGTGCGGCAAAGCCCGCATGCGTGCCGAGTCCGACGACACGGTAGCCCATCCGCTCGTAGAAGGCGCGCTGGCGGGGCAGAGCGAGGCGGACGCTGAACTGCGTGCGTGTCAGGCCCATCGCCCGCGCCCGCGCCTCGGCATACGCGATCAGTGCACCGCCGATGCCATGCTGGCGATAGTCGGGCAGCACGGCGAGCCGGAAGAGATAGAGATGATCGCCCTTCGACTCGAAGAATTGACAACCGACGATTGAGTTTTCCTTCACTGCGAGCGCGACCCGCGCTGTCCCCATCAGCGCGCGCACGCTCTCTTCGGTCTCGCTGAGCGCGCCGGAGGGCGGGGCGAGATTTGCCTGCTCCGCGAAGGCCGCTCGGAGCACGCTGACCACGGCGGGCACATCGGCGTCGGTCGCCTCCCGGATCGTGAAATCGTCGGGCTTCATTCGCCACTCCTCGCCGTGAGTCGCTTTTTCCATCGTCCAGCCCGAGTCGGTCGTCTCCGTGACGCAGTAGCCGAGCCGCTCGTAGTAGTCCCGGTTCTCCGGCATCGCGCGACGCACGCCGAGGCGCATGCAGGGCAGACCCTTCTGCACCGCCCGTCCCTCGGCATACTCCATAAGCGCACGGCCGATCCCCCGCCGCTGATACGTGGGCAGCACCCCAAGCCGGAAAAGGAAACAGTGATCCGCTTCGAAGGCATAGAACAGACACCCAACAACGGTCTCACCCGCGACCGCGAGGACCACCGGGAATGTCGCGATCATCCCACGCGTGCCCTCAACTGTGTCGCTGAACGCGCCGGACGGCCCATTGGGCCGTAGCCGGTAGGGCCCATTCGCCGCCCGCAGCACCACGAGGATAACCGCAGCGTCCGCGTCCGTCGCTTCGCGAAGGAGGAAATCAGGCATCGCGAACTTCGCCCTCGGCGATGACGCGGGCATACCAGTGACCGCTCTCTTTGAGGGTGCGGGCCTGGGTGGCGAAATCGGTGAAGGCAAGGCCGAAACGGGTGCTGAGGCCGCCGGGGAAGGCGAACGAGTCCATCAGCGTCCAATGGAAGTAGCCTCGGAGCGGCACGCCCGCGTCGAGCGCGCGGAGCATCTGCGGGAAGATGGCGCGGAGGTATTCGAGCCGGGCGCGGTCGTGGATAACACCCTGCGCGTCTGGCTCGGCGTTGTCGGGTGCGCCGTTGCCGGTAATCAGGATGTCGGCGGGCGCGTACTCCCGCTGCACGCGCGTCAGGGCGTCGTATAAGCCCTCAATCCTGTCGTCTGGCGGTTCGTTCTCCGGCGACAAGCGTGCCGCCATAACCGGTAGGGATGAATCCTCACGGATCATGGCGTAGGTGGCGTAGTTGACGCCGAGGAAGTCTATTGGGGTGGCGATGGTCGCCATGTCCGCAGTGCGTATTTCCGGTGCGTCCGCCCCGAACAATTCCATCAGATCGTTCGGATACGCGCCACGAAAGAGCGGATCGAGATACCAGCGGTTGGCGAACCCGTCGTACCGGACGGCCGCCGACAGATCCGCCTCGCGATCTGTCGCCGGATAGCAGGGCATGACGCCGACCGCAATGCCGACGCGCGTCGCCGCAGTGCCGTTCGCGCGCAGCACCGACACCGCCTCGCCGTGCGAGACGAGCAGGTTGTGCGCCACCTGCAAACCTGTTTTCCAGTTGCGGACTCCCGGCGCGTTCTCGCCCGTGATGTGGCCGTGATAGGCGACGTGCCACGGCTCGTTGTGCGTCACCCAATGCGCGACACGGTCGCCGAGGCGGCGGGAAAGCGTGTCGGCGTACTCCGCGAAGGCGGAAATTGCGTCGCGGTTCGCCCAGCCGCCCCGATCCTGCACAGCCTGCGGCAGATCGCCGTGGTAGAGCGTGAGGTAGGGCGCGATATTCGCGGCGAGCAGGGCATCCACGACGCGCTCGTAGTGATCCAGCCCCGCCTGATTTAGCCGTCCATACCCGTCCGGGTAGATGCGCGACCACGCGACCGAGAAGCGGTACGCGTTGACGCCGAGCCGCCGCATCAGGTCAATATCGTCGCGGTAGCGATGATACGAGTCGCACGCGACATCGCCGGTGCTGCCATCGCGCACCTTGCCCGGCGTGTGCGCGAAGCGATCCCAGATCGTCTCGCCCCGCCCCTCTTCGCGCACCGCCCCCTCAGTCTGATACGCCGAGGTCGTCGTGCCCCACACAAAGTCACCCGGGAAAAACGTCGCCACACGCACCTCACCCACGACTGCACGCCAACCCCACGCATTGCATGATACACGCATACGAATCTCGTGTTCGATCGGGCGAGATGGTAAAGATGTGGTAGCCTCTCGTGCATGCCGTCGCCGATCTGATCTGTCCCCCAAATCTTGGTCCACCGCGATATGTTAGAAATAACGTTATCGAGAGAGGAGGACAGGATGCGCACATCACGGTTCACCGAGCAACAGGTCGTCGCGGCCCTGCGCCAGGTCGAAAACGGTACAGCGGTCGGGGCGGGAGAGCTAGCATCATGCGGCTACATTCACTCCTTATTTGCCAGGAGTTCGCGCTCGCGTTCGGGGCGGAGGCCGCAGGGGCGGGGGGCGTCGGGGGGCTGGGTCGCGTCCCAGGCGAGGGTATCGCGGATCGTCTCGGCGACGGGGCGGAAGGTCAGCCCAGCAGCGATGGCCTTGCCGGAGTTGATCGAATAAAAGCCCGCGCGTTCCGGCAGATTGGGAATCCAGAGCGGCAGTTCCGTGTACGGCTTCACCCCGGCGTCGAGCAGGAATCGCTCGTCCGCCCAGACGAAGCGCGCGTCGCTACCGGTGATCGTTTTGCAGGTGTCGAGCAGTTCCCCGAAGGTCAACGTCTCATTCGGGCCGCGCGCGTTGTAGATGCCCGCCGCACCGGACTCGATCTCGATCTCGATCTCGATCTCGATCATCCGCACCGTCCACGCCGCCAGATCGCGGGCATCAATGAACCGGGCGGGGTGGCCCGGGCCGTCCGGCGCGAGCACATTGCCGCCCTGCGCGACGCGACGCGGCCAGTAGGTGAAACGATTGGTCGGGTCGTGCGGGCCGACGATCAGGCCGGGGCGGACGATCAGCGCCCGGCCCGGGAACGCGGCCTCCACCGCCCGTTCGCACAACACTTTCAGCGGCCCGTAGTTCGGCCCGGTCGCGTCCTCGACCGTGGGATCGGCGATCGTCGCGAGGGGCGCGTCCTCGTCCATGTTGCGGATGCTCTGATCGCCGTAAACCGATGTGGTGGAGATAAAGGTGTAGTGCCCGACGTTCGACGCGAGCAACGCGGCGGACGCCCCGACGATGCGCGGCACCCGGCCATGCACGTCAATCGCCGCGTCCCACCGCCGACCTTCGAGCGCGGTCAGGTCGCCGTCGCGGTCGCCGCGCAATTTCTCGATGCCCGGAAAAAGATCGGCGTTGTGCTGTCCGCGATTGAAGAGCGTGACGGTATGCCCCCGCTCCAGCGCGGCCTCCGTCAAATGCCGCCCAAGAAAAAGCGTGCCGCCGAGGATGAGCAGCCGCATTTCGGCCCCTTCCGTCAAGTCCTAACATGTGTACTTTGACGATTTGAGAGAATCAGGCATGCACAGGGAGCGCGACCTCGACAATAGTCGCGAGTGTCGTCGGCGCGGAAATCGTTTCGCCCTGTTCAGCGGCCACTTCGAGATAGAGTTCGATTGCTTCCCGGATATTGCGTTCAACTTCGGCGACCGTTTGGCCCGTCGTGATACAACCCGGCAAATCCGGCACATACGCGGCATAGTTCCCGGGCGCTTTTTCGATGACGACGGTGTATTTCATCCCGATTCCTCCTGTGGGCCTTTCCAGCCTGCCTGACGCTGAATATTGTGCCACGTTCCCTCGGGGATGTCATCGCGCGGATGGCCCGGTAGAACCACCCGCCCCGGTCGCTCCGGGTGCGTATAGACACGATGACTACCGCGCGTCCGGTTCAGCACCCATCCGCCTTGTTCGAGACGACGGATGACATCACGGACTTTCGGCACGACGCACCCCATTGTGTATCGCGTTCTTATGCCGCTCCCACGTATCTGCGAGGAAATCGTGCATGCGCGTGCGGAAGACGGCGGCGTCGAAGCGGCGGGCGTGGGCGATGATCGTCGCGCGATCCCACGATTGGGATTGGACGCGGCGCATCGCGTCCATGATCGCCTCGACCGTTTGTTCGGGGAAAAGGACGCCCGTCACGCCGTCGCGCACCGATTCCGCCGAGCCTCCCCGGCCGTAGCCGACGACGGGCCGCCCCGCCGCCATCGCTTCCAGTTGAGCGATGCCGAAATCGTCCTCGGCGGGGAAGAGCGTCGCGGTGCAGCGGGCGTATTTCTCGCGCTTCTCCTCGTCGGAAACCCAGCCGAGGAAGCGGACGGACGGCCCGGCAATCGCTTCCAGCGCCGTGCGGTCCCGCCCCGTACTGGCGATCTCCAAGCGGACGCCGAGCGCGTTTGCAGCGTGGATGGCGAGGTCAATCCGCTTGTACGGCACGAGGCGGGAGACGAGGAAGAAGAACGGTTCCGGTTCTGTCGGCGTACCCGGCGGCGGGGCATAGCGATCGGTCTCGATGGGCGGGTAGATGACCGTCGCGTCCCGGCCATAAATCCGGGCGATCCGCACCGCGACCGTCCGCGAGTTGGCGATGAAGTGGTCCACGCGATCCGCAGTCGTGCGATCCCAGCGGCGGAGCGCCGCGAGCAGCGGGCGAATGCCCATATCCACCGCGCGCCCGAACCCCTCCCGTGCAGCGTACGACTCGTAGTTCCATGCAAAGCGCATCGGCGCGTGGCAGTAGCAAACATGGAGCGCACCCGCAGGCACTCGCACGCCCTTACCGAACGCGCTTGATGAACTGACGATCAGCGGGAAGGTGGCAAGGTCGAAACTCGCCATCGCTGGCGGATAGAGCGGCAAATACGGCTGGTGATGCCGCATTACCCCCGGCAAATGCTGCATAAACGACGAGTGAATATCCCACTCCCGGTACGCCTCCGGCATCCGCTCCCGATCATAGATGCTGGTATACACTGGAGCATCCGGGAAAAGCGCATGCAGTTGCTCGACAACGCGTTCCGCACCGCCATTTTGGTTGAGATAATCATGCGCCAGCGCCACGCGGGGCAGGGTTGAAGGCTGCGGTGCGATGCGTGCCATACTGCTGTCTTCCGCCTCACGCTCAATGAACAACGATTGAGGTTGTTCAGTAGGGGCGGTTCGCGAACCGCCCTCCCGCTGCATCGGGTCTTTGTCAGTTGAACGAGCGTCGTACCGGTCGGGGAGGGCGATTCGCGAATCGCCCCTACGGATTGATCCGGCGTACCATCGTCTCAGTCATTCTGCGTTCAGCATTTCAATACGCGCCACGCATACTGAGGACAGCGCGGGGGGTGCGGAGGAGGATTTCGAGGTCGAGGCGGACGGACCAGTTTTCGGCGTAGTAGATGTCGAGGCGGACCATCTCCTCAAACGTCAGGTCGCTGCGGCCGGAGACTTGCCAGAGGCCGGTGATGCCGGGCGTGACGGCGAGGCGCTGATGGTGCCACGGCTCATAGCGCTCCACCTCGGCGCGAACCTGTGGGCGCGGGCCGACGAGGCTCATCTTGCCGATCAGCACGTTGAACAACTGCGGCAACTCATCGAGGCTCGTCGGGCGAATGAAGCGGCCGACGCGCGTGCGGCGCGGGTCTTCTTTGTGCTTGCGCAGTCGCACGTCACCATTGCCGTTGGACAGCACCGCCGCCTCCATCTGGGGCGCGTTCTGCTGCATCGAGCGGAACTTGTAGCAGGCGAAATTCTTGCCGTTCTTTCCAACACGCGTCTGCCGGATGAAGATCGGGCCGGGCGTTTCTATCTTGATCGCGATAGCGATGAGCAGCATCGGAATCGCCATGACGGCGAACGCGGCAGTCGCGCCGAGGATGTCCACGCCTCGTTTGATCCAGAGGTTCCACCCCCGAATCCGGCTGGCGCGCACGCTGATTAGCGGCACGCCATTCAGTTCATTGATCTGCACCCGTCCGAGTGAGAGTTCGAAGACATCCGGCACGAGTTGGAAGCCAACATCCGCCTCGCGGCAGGTCGTGATCACGCTCAGAATGCTGTCGTGCGCCTGCGGCGGCAGGGCGATAACCACCTCGGAAATGCCGCCCTCCTTGATGACCGTGGCGAGTGCGTCGCTCCCGCCCAACCGCTCCGGCCGCATGATGCTGCGGCTCGTCGCGATTGCCCAATCCTCCCCGACAGGCAGATCATCCACGAAGCCGACGAGGTGGAAGCCGAGGTCGTTCTGCGTCGCGAGGTAGCTCATCACCCGCTGCGCCGCCGGGCCGGAGCCGACGACGACCGCTCGCTCCACGCCGATACCGCGCTGCCAGAGTTGGTCGCGCACCAGCCGCCGGACGCCGCGTTCGAGCGTCACGAAAAAGAGGATCGCCCCCCACGCATAGACGACGAAGAGGCGGGACGAAACGAACTCCGGTTGCAGGAACACGATCACCAGCACGGCAGCATTGGCAACCGTCACCGCGCCCCAGACGAGCGTCGCTTCTGCCAGAAAAGTCGTGCCGCGCGGCAAGCGATACAAACCGCGCACACCGAAGGCGACGACAATCGCGCCGACCAGCAGAAAGGCGTAGAAGCGGTAGTCATCGAGAGTGCGGAAGTCGAACCCGCCGACCCGACCGCCCAGTTGGGCCGTGTACCGCACCCAATACGCGAGGCGGAAGGCGAGCGCGACGGTGAGGGCATCGAGGAGCATCAGGGCGACGATCCCGAGGGGCCCGAACCAGCGCGGATACGCGGCACGCGCGGCGTGCGGCGTAGAAGGCGACAGGGCCCGTTCTCGCTCGATCACTGACACGATAGCGTCCCACCTCCCCCACCGGTCGCCTCACGGGATCGGAATTCCCGATTTCCAGCCCTCGGCGCTCGGTGCTCAACCCTCGCGGCGAGTATAGCATACAGTAAAGTGTACGTACACCCGAAATGGCGATAATCCGCATGGGGAATGCACTGGAGGGAGACTCAATGAAACACCGGCGTGCCCCCATTTGTGTCATCGCACTCGCTTCTCTTGTAGTAGCGTAGGCTTCAGCCTGCGTCTCTCCCCGCAGGCTTCTTCGTTGGGATCGGGGCCGCAGGCTGAAGCCCACGCCACCAACGGTCACGGTTTCTTCTCGGGCGGCGGTCCCACGCCATTGAGCGTATTCACGACCTGAATGAGATCGCCCAACTCGTAGAAGTCCACGGCGATGATATTCGGCAAATGCCCGCGCTCCTGCTGGCATTGCCGCGCCCGCGCCAGCAGAAAATCGTAGTCGTTGACGATTGTCGCATCGCCCGGCGAGGGTGGAATCTTCTCGATCCAGTGGTTGATCTGGAAGAGCGGGTTGCCCGGCTGACCCCGGTTTGGCTGGCAACTGAACTCCCCCGGCACCTTGAAGGTGTACGGCGTCTCCTGGACGAGCGAAAAGCCGTCGTGGTACCAATCGGGCTTCGGCTTGTTGCCGACATTTTCGGAAAGCACGACGACGCGCTCATCGTTCTGGATCATCTCGCGCAGGGTCGGGAAGGGTGTGCCCGGCGCATGCGTGTAGACCTCATCAATCAACCGGCTCCGGTTAAAGGCTGCATCCATGTCCTCCGGGGAAACGTAATCCTCGAAGAAGAGGATGATCACCTCGTTCGGGTTGGCGTCCAGCCAGTCGTTGATCTCGCCGAGCGCCGTGTCGAGCGGCGTCGCGCCCAATTCGCAGAAGACATGGCACAAGTAGACTTCCCGCTTCGCGCCCGCCTTGACGCCCGTAATGCGCCGCGCCGCGATCCGCTGCGCGGCGGCGATCACCTCCGGGTCCACGCCCGCCTCGACAATCTTACGCGCGCTCGGGTCGCTCGTATCGGTGCTGACGCCGCCATCGCCAGCGTAGCCGTAGTGGGCATCAATCAGTAGCGCACGGACGCCGAAATCGAGCTGATCTATGATGCCACCGTCGTGCTCGGCGTTCAGCCAGCCCGGTAATTGGGCGGCGGACATCGAGTTGTGCGTCGCGGGGAAGACGATCTCGTCTAGCCGCCGGTCGCAGAGTTCCTTGAAGCCGTTGCAGGTGTCGGCATCCGACGCGGAAACATAATTGTCGCTGCGGAGCGCGTCGCGCTGCGTGTAGAGGGCGACGCCACCGACCGCCACGAGGCCGACGAGCGCGGCTATGGCGAGCGGTCGGACATTGAGGTCGACGGGGCGCCCCCATCGCATTAGCGGTGCGTCCGCATCGGCGGTGACGGGGGAGGCAGACCACCCGGCGAGGCGCACCAGTTCGGTGACCGCGAAGTAGATTGCGAGCAGGCCAACCGCCCGCGCCGCCATGGCGATCACGAGGCTTGGGTAGGCAAGCAGCAGCCCACCGGCGACGAGGACGCCGAGGATGTATACCAGTTTGCCCCAGCGCGTCGTCGGTGTCCGCGTGGCGACGCGACGCGCATTCTCGATCTGGGCGCGCGCGGTGGCGAGTCGGAGCGTCGCGGAGGCAGATGCGGCGATCAGCACGCCGACGATCCCCATCACCTTCACCCAGGCGTACAACTCCTGGAGAAAGATGTTGTAGACCGCCGAAACCGCCGCAGAAGAGGCGAAATCGTCGAACTGGCCGACGAGCAGGTCGCGCCCGATGGCGAGGGCGAGCCAGATGATCAGCGCGCCGAGGGCAAGGGCGATGCCGATCCCGGTCAGCGCACGCCGCCGGTTGGCCTCGATAGCCACCGCGCCGATCAGCAGGAGCAGCCCGACGATCCCCAACGCCAGCACGATCCGCTCGATGATGACACCCGTTTCGACGATCCGCGCGGCATATGGGCGGTCGGAGAGTTTAATCAGCCCCGTGCGGAATCCGACCGGGACATTCGCCGCGAGGTTTGGGTCGAACGCCTTGAGCGCGCCGAGGACAATCGTCGTCCCATCGGAGATGTCGAGCACGAGCGTCGGCTTGTCGGTACTGAAAAAAGTGCGATGCACCTGCAAGAGCGCGGTCGTGAGGATTTTCTGGAACGGCCTGCTGCCGATCACGCTATCAACAACGGTCTGGATCAGCGGGCGGGCGGCGATCAAGTCCTGCCGTTGCGCGATGATCTGGTCAACGAGTTCGCTCTCGATCTCCGCCTTGACCGCCGGATGCTGAACCGCCTTGACGGCGGTGCCCGCGAAGCGGCTGGAAGAATAGACAGTGTCGTAGACGGACCCGGCCACGACACCGGCCATCACGAGGATCGCGCCGACGACGAAGAAGAGCGTCGAGAGCGCCGACCGTGCGCCCGTCCGCGCCCGCCACTGCCGGTCTACCGCATCCCCCGCCATCTTCCCGCCCCCTACAATCAATATCGAAACATCGCGTCAGTATACGACAGGGACGAAACCGGGGAGAACCGCAAAGACGCAAAGAGCGCAAAGGACGCGAAGGGGAAAGGAGGATTTTGAAGGGGTATGTTTCACTTTTCCTCTTTGCGATCTTTGCGTCCTCTGCGTCTTTGCGGTTCTCCCCGGTTTCGTCCGCTGCCTGCGTGCTATACTCCGGCGAGGGATGGGCGCGGCGGGCAGCGGGGAAGCGATCGTGGTGGCATGAGCAAGACGGACGGGGACGAGCAGCAGCGGCTCTGGACGCCGTGGCGCATGAACTACGTCGGTGGAGAACGCCGCCCGACACCGCCCGGTGTGAGCATCTTCAGCGCGATTGCCGCCGACCCCGCGCACGACGCGGAGAACTTCGTCCTGTATCGTGGCGTGCGCGCCTTTGTCGTGATGAATCTCTATCCCTACAACACCGGCCACTGCATGGTCGTCCCATACCGGCAGGTCGCGACGCTCGACGCGCTCGACGATGGCGAGATGACCGAGATCGGCCTCCTCCTCCCTTGGCTGACACGCGTTTTGCGCGCGACACTCCGCTGCGACGGCCTCAATCTCGGCCTCAACCTCGGTGCGGTGGCGGGCGCGGGCGTCGCGGAGCATTTGCACTGGCATGTCGTGCCCCGTTGGCAGGGGGACGCGAACTTCATGCCCATCGTGGCGAAAACGACGGTGATGCCGGAACTGCTGCCCGACACCTACAGCAAACTGCGCGCGACGATGGCGCGCGATCCCGCGCCGATGCTCGGTATCCTCGCCACACCACCAGCGCCGCAGGCAGGTGGTGTCATTTTCCACGGCGACCGGGTCGTGCTGCGGCGGGCGAGCGATGGTGCATTCGTCTTCCCGAAAGGGCATGTGGAGGAAGGCGAATCGCTCGAAGGAACGGCGATCCGCGAGGCGATGGAGGAGACGGGCCTCGCCGCCCACGTCGTCGCGCCGCTCGGCACACATCTCTTTCCCTATAAAGGAAAGATGCGCCACGTCACCTGGTTTTTGATGGAAACGACCGCTGAAACGGACGATTTCGCGGCGCACCTCGGCAAAGACACCTTCCTCCTGTCGCCCACCGATGCCACCACCAAACTCGCGCACGACGAATCCCGCGAACTCCTCCGGCGCGCCGCCGTGCGGAAAGCAATGAGTACCGAGTACTGAGTATGAAGAAAGACCCTGCCATGATGATTGGTGACAGCACACATCGCTCCGAGGGACAACGGCCGCGAATATTCGCACTTTTCTCGCTCTTCATTTCCCTTATCTTGCTCTCTGATCTATCGTACTCAGTACTTGGAGCCGCAGAAGCTCCCGCGCTTCTCTTGGGCGTCGGCGATTCGCTGATGGCGGGGGTCGGGGCGAGTCTGCCGGATGAACGGGGCGAGTTCGCGCTGGTAACCGGTTTGATGCGCGGGCGATACGGGCAGGGTTTGCGCGCCGTCAATGTCGCCGTCCCTGGCGAAACGAGTGCGACGCTGCTCGCGCCGACGCCGCCCCCCGCCCCCGCCGCCGGGGAACCGACACCGACACCGACGCGGCCGCAAATCTTCCGCGCGCTCGACGAACTGGGTCGGCTCCCCGATGGTCGGCAGGCGGTCGTGCTTCTCAGCATCGGCGGCAATGATCTCCAGCGACTGGTGGGCAAGGAGACGACCGCCCGCGAGGCCGCACTGGCGACCTTCCGCACGAACCTCACGACGATCGTCACGCGGCTCGCCGAGGGGGGTCAGATGCGCGCGCTGCTCATCCCGACGATCTATGACCCGTTCGGTGGCGACCCGACCGCTGTGCGGAGCGATGCGTGGTGGATCGAGCAATTCAACGGCGCGATCCGCGATGTCGCGGCGGCGAAACAGGGCGTGACGGTCGTCGAGTTGGCTGACAAGGTGCGCGGCAAGGAGCAATCGCTCACCCTCGGTCGTTTCGACGATGTGCATCTCTCCAATGTGGGTCACCGGCTCGCGGCGGATCTGTTCTGGGCGGCGGGTGGCTTCGACAGCGCGCCGCCGGAGGTGACACTCGTCGCACCGGCGGTCGGGAACGCGCCGCGCCCGGTCTTGACCGTGCGCGCGACGGTGACGGACGACAGCGGCCCGACCGGTGTGGCGCGCGTCGTCCTGCTGGCGGACGGCACGGAGCAGGGCGATCTGATGCTCCGGCCCGACCTCGCGCCGGATACCTACCTCGGCTATTGGGACGGGCGGCTCCTGCCGGGACCGCACACGATTGGCGTCGCGGCGACGGATCGTGCGGGCAACCGGCGCGAGGCGACCATCGCCGTCGTAGTCGGTTCGCTCCCGTAGCCCCGTAACCATGCCCAATTGCATGGCGCTGGCACGACACGTATACTGCGGCGAGGCGGCGCAATCTCTTTCTCACATCATCGGGGCGTACTGGAGCGTGAGCATCGCATGAACGACGGCCCTGCGGAGACCGGGAGACCGGGACAAGAAGGCTCCTCCGTCGCGAACGCCTCGTATCCAACGCAGGGGGGCGAGGTGGCGACGACGCCCCCTATCTCCACCGTGACGGCGGACCTGCCTGATACGCCGAACGGTCATGCCGAGGCGCCACCGCCCGATACAGGCCAGTTTTCTCCCCCGCTCAGTCCTCATGCTGCCCAAAAGGCGCCCGGCGTCCTCAGTCCTGCCACCGCTTCCGCGCGCAATCCATTCGGGGATTTCTGGGGCGGTATCCAGGGTTGGTTCCGGCCCCGCACGGCGCTGGGTGGGCGCGACCTGCGCCGCAATCTGCCGCTCGGCGTCGCGATTGCCGCCCTGAGCGGGTTTGCCGACGCGCTGCTGCTGCCTGCGGTCGTCGTCGCGGCGTTTGTCGCGCGGGTGAGCGACTCCAACAAACTTGTCGCCCTCGTGCCGGTCGTCGCGGCGCTCGCGTGGGGACTGCCGGGGGCGATCCTCGGTAGCGCCATCGCCAATCGCACGCGACTGATCGCGCTCGCTGTGACGAGTGCGGCGCTGCGCGCCCTGGCGATGGGCCTGCTCGCCTACGTCGGTGCGGCGCGGGCGGACGGCTCGGCGAAGCGGCTGCTGGTCACCTTTTTTGTCCTGTACGGCATCGTCGGCTGCGCGAGCGGCTTCGCGACGCTCGTCGGCCAGCGATTGCCGGGACGCACGACGACGGACGGCGTGCGGGGGCGGCTCGTCCGCTGGCAAGCGCTCGCGAGCACGGGTGCATCGGTGCTCGCCGCCCTCCTCGTCCGGCGCATCCTCGTGCATGGCCCGGACTTCCCGCGCCAGTACCTGTACCTCTTCTTCGTCGCCTGTATCGCCCTGCTGGGCGTGGCGCTCCTGACTGTCGCGCTCGTCGAGCGGGGGAGTCGCGTGCCGGTCGTGCCGCGCCCGCCGCTCGCCGGGCTGCGCGCGGGGCCGGGGTTGCTGCGGCTGCCTACCTACCGGCGGTATCTGCTCTTCCGCATCGTCGCACTGGTCGCGACACTCGCCGAGCCGTTTTTCGTCGTCTATGCGCTCAGGGCCTTCAACCTTGCCGCCGACATGATCGGCGTCTACGTAATCGCCGTTGTCGCTACCCGTGCGGTGACGGTCTATCTCTGGCGCGGGCTCGCTCGGATCACGGGGACGAAACTGCTGCTCCAACTCGGCGCGCTTTGCCGCGCTTTCGCGGCCTTTATCGCGATTGTCCTGCCGGTGCTCTTCGATACGGAGCCGATTGCCGGCCACCTCACGAGCGATCTTTCCCGCGCGCGCGTCTTCATCGCCGTCTTCGTCTGCATCGGCGCGGCGATGGGCGCGAATGCCGTCGCACAGAGCGGCTTCCTGTTCGACATCCTCCCCCCGAACGCGTACGCGGATGGTGTCGGCTTCACGAATAGCGTGCTCGCCCTGTGCAGCGTCGTGCTGATCGCGGGTGGGATCATCGTGGATCGCGACGGCTTCCGCACACTCTTCATTGTCGCGCTCGTCCTCGGCCTGCTCACTGTGCTCATCGGGGGCATCCTGCGCGAGCCGCGCCGCCCGCTCCGCCGCTCCGGCGCCCTCGGCCCCGGCATCCGCCGCACCGAAGCCTTCCCCACCATCCCGCTCTACCATCGCTAGAGGGACGAAGCGCAGAGGACACAGAGCAGAGAGAAGAATATGAAAAGAGGCCGGAGGATGCGGTGCATACAATAATGCGGGAAATGCTTCCTTTTTATTTCTCTCCTTGCGTCTCTCTGCGCTCTCTGCGTCCTCTGGGTCCTCTGCGCTCGCGCGGCCCACGATGACGATCCCGGAGTTGACGCTGGCGAAGGTATGGCAAGCGCAGTGGTTCGTGCCGGGGCCGTGGCGGACGACGGATCGGCGGGCGGTGACTGTGCGCTATCGGGGGCGGTGGTCCACCGGGTTCGGGCCGGATTTTGCGGACGCGCGAATCACGCTCGACGGGCGGGAGATCAGCGGCGCGGTGGAGATTCATCGCCGGGCGGCAGATTGGCGGGCGCACGGGCACCATCTCGATCCGGCCTACAACGCGGTCGTGCTCCATGTCGTGCTGGACGATGACGGCACGTTGTGCCGGACGCGCGACGGGCGGACGCTACCGACGCTCGTCCTCGCACCGCTGCTCGCCGGGACACTCGCGGCGTTCCCCGCCGGGAGCGCGCCGCTCGGCGGCCTCGGCGACGCGCCCTGCGCCCGCGACTTCCTGGTGATCGGCACGGCGGATTTGCTGCGCGTCCTCGGTCGGGCGGGCGACGAACGGCTCGCGCTCAAGGCGGCGGCGATGGAGGCGCGCTTCGCCGCCGCACCGCCCGGCGATGTCCTCTACGCTGCGTTGCTCGACGCGCTCGGCTACAGCGCCAACCGCGCCCCGATGGCCACCCTCGCCGCCGCACTCCCGCTGCGCGACTTGGAACGGGCAATTCTCCAGTCCCCGATTGAACAACGCGAACAGGTCGCCGCCGCACTCCTGCTCGGCAGCGGCGGTTTCCTCGAAGACTCGCCCGGATTCGTCCTGCACAGCGCGGTCTTACGGGATATGTGGCAAGCAACAGAAAGGGTGGCTGCGCTGTCGTCGGCGTCGTGGGAGACGGCACGCGTCCGCCCGGCAAATCATCCGGCGAGGCGGTTGCTTGCCCTCGCGGCATTGCTCGCCAACGGCGGCGCGGCGGAGGGGCTGATCGCCATCTGCACGGCTCCGCTCCTCGCCTTCCCGGATGAGCCGCGCTTGATCGTTCGCGCCCTGCGGCAGACATTGCGGCCGCCTTCGCACCTGCTCGCGGGCGACGTCAGCCCCGTCGGCGCGGACCGTGCGGGTGAGATCGCCATCAATGTGGTCATATCACAATACGCTGCCTAGATCGGTCATACTACGCTGGACAGACGCGGATGGTACCGTAATGTAAACATCGACTCCCCAAATAACGGGCCTACAGTGATAGCGGTATTGTCTATGCGCGCTGTCTGGTACGCTGCCGCAGTTTACAGACAAATCTCTATACTCGCAGCAGGAAGTTGGGCGCGTCCATTCATCGGGCTGTTCACCATCCGCGAGCGGGGTGCTTCCTGACAGCGCCGCAGGAGTTCGCCAGAAGAGCGGCATCGAGCTACTTTGCGAGGCCGACGAGCTAGTTTACGAATTCTGGAAACCGTGGAGCCTCACCGCTACACCGGAGTGGCGGCCTCGGCTGCGGTGACGACCGGCACAGCGCATACCTCTCATTATTCGCGTATGCGGATGCCCGAATATCGTGCCGTCTGGCGTTCATTCGATGCCATCGCGCTTTGTGCGTCGGCGGTGGAATACGAAAGGAGCGTGACGATGTACGAGTTGGAGTATTACCGGGCGGTCCAGGCGGAGCAGCAACGGCAAGTCGCATGGGCCGACAAGCACGCGTGGAAGTATGAGGAGCTGCGGCAGCAGCGGGCGCAAAAGCGCGGTGCCGCAGTCGCACGGGTGTTGCGGGCGTTGGCGGCGCGGCTTGCACCGATGGACGCCGCGTCGGTTGAGGAACATGGTCAGCTGGCGGTTCAGGGTCGAGGATGACCGCCGGACGGAAGAATGGACGACGCACGAGGGCGGGAGCGGAGTAAGCACTTCGCTCCCCTTCTGTGTTCATGCGGCCTACCCTCAATCCTTGCGTACCGACCAGACGACCTCGCCCGCGTGCCGTTCGACCGAGACGACCGATGGGCCGGCATGCTGCTCGACCCATGCGCTCGTTGCTACTATTGCCGCCTCGGCATCCTCCTGCGACGCGAAGCCAGTGAAGGTCATCGCCGTGTCGTCGCCCGTCCGGAAGGCGACGTAGCGCACGAACCCTGGCTGGCGTGCCAGTAGCGGCACGTAGTCCCGCTCCACCGATGTGCGCAGCATACCGAATGCGCCGGGCTTGAACTGCCAGCGGGCGATGCGCCCGTTGACAGGTATCGCGGACGACGCCTCCGTCAGATGCACCACCTCGGCGATGTGGTTCTCCACGGAGATGAGCGTCTCGCCCATCACTTCGGCAACCCATGCCAACAGCCGCCGCGCCGCCATCTGCGCCTCCGCGTGGGTATCCCAGCCGGTGATCGAGACGAGCCGGTCCGGTCCGGTGCGCACGACGGTGTAGCGACGGAAGCCAGCTTCGGCTTCCAGCATCGGGATGACCTCGTCGCGGGCGCGTTCGAGGACGTGGTCGAGGTTGCCGGGGCGGGCGGTATAGAAGCCGATGCGGGCGTGGCTGGGTGCGGGCATGCTGCATTCCTTTCTGTTCACGGGCCGAGGCGAGCATCATACCACCCGCATGCATCCATTGGGCCGGTTTGACGCGGCGGCGGATCGTCCGTATCGTGGGACATGTACCATCGCGGAGCAGGGAGGCAACCATGCACTCGACCATCCGTCGCTACCGGGCCAATCCCGGCCAGAGCGTCCAGGACGCGATTCGCAAGGCGGAGGAGGGGTTCGTCCCGATCATCAGCAAGGCCCACGGCTTCGTGGCATACTACCTGATCGACTCTGGGGACACCTTGACGACGGTCAGCGTCTTCCAGACCGACGCGGAGGCGCGTCGGTCGGTTGAGACGGCGGCGCGCTGGCTGCGCGAGAACCTGCCGGACTTCGCGATGGGGCCGCCGGAGGTGACAATCGGCGCGGCGCATGCGCACACCGCGCAGGAGCACGTCCCGCCCGTGGTTGAATGACCGAGCGGATGGATAGTGCGGACAGGGCGGGAACCGTGGCGACTCACCCCCATCGCGACCCGCGGAGTGTGCATCCCACTGTCCTTCGCTGACCGGGACCAGAGTCCGGCGAGGCATGGGCTGTCCGCTACGTCTGTATCACGCGGAGTTCCGGGCGGCATCAGGCAGAGCGGGCGACGCGACGGGGGCGATCAGTTCGGGGGCGTCGTTCTTGACGCTATTTACCCGCCCGCCCACCCGATGGCCGGTCATCTGATCGGCGGGGTACGGGTGGAGGAAGGGCAGCAACTCCTTCGGGTCGCTGCTCTCCGGGTCGAGCCATGCCTCCTCCGCCTCGCGTTCCAGCATCACCGGCATCCGGTCGTGGATTGGTGCGACCACGGCGTTCGCCGGGCAGGTAATGATCGTGTACGAATGCACCTCGCCGCGTCCTTCCGGGTTGGTCCACACGTCCCATAGACCCGCGAAGGCGAATAGGGCATCGTCACGCAGGCGGAAGTAGAACGGCGTCCGCCCCCCGCCCTCGCGCTTCCACTCGAAGAACCCGGTGGCGGGCACCAGGCACCGCTGCGAGCGGAGCGGCCTGCGGAAGGCGGGCTTCTCCGCCACCGTCTCGGCACGAGCATTGATCATCCGGCTGCCGATGGACGCATCCTTCGCCCACGACGGGATCAGGCCCCAGCGCATCATCTCCACCCGATCCGGGCTGTTGCGCACGACCACCGGGAGCGTCTGCGTCGGCGCGACGTTGTAGCGGGGCCGCACATCGGGCAAGAATTCTTCGAGCGAAAAGCGACGTTGCAAACTTCCGTCACCGACCACCACGAGCGCATATCTTCCGCACATTGCCATGCTCCTTTCCTCTACCGATTATCTCACGCGAACTGCTTCGAGAGCAGCGCGTGTGCTTCCTTCTCGTGCCCGAAGGCCCGTACACTACTCGCTCGTACATGCGTCACGCCGTCCACCCGCTCGACCGTTCCCGCCACCGCGAGCAGCGATGCCAGTCGCAGCGTCTGACGCTCCCGCTGATACAGATCGGGCATCACGACCACATTGACGATGCCGGTCTCGTCTTCCAATGTGAGGAACATCACCCCCTTCGCCGTCCCCGGTCGCTGCCGGACCGTCACAACACCGGCCACCCGCGTCCGCTCCCCGTGCGGCACGCGGTCGAGGTCGCGCGCGGGGATTACTTGCCAGCGATCCATCTGCTCGCGGTAGAAATCCATCAGATGCCGTCCCCCCGGCGCGCATCCGAGCACGCCATAATCGAGCCGCACTTCTTCCTCTGCGGTGAATGGCGGCAAGGGCGGGAGGTCGAGGGGCGCATCGGGCAGTAGGTCGTCCCGCGCGTCCGCGACGCCGACCGCCCAGATCGCTTCCCGGCGCGACAGTCCGAGCGACCCGAACGCCCCGACCGCCGCGAGATTCGTCATAACGTCTCGCGCGAGCGGCAGGCGACGCAGTAGGGCGCGCAGATCGGTATATGACTCCTCCGATTCCGCCCGTTCGATCCGCTCCCCTTCCTCCGGCCCGATACCCGCGACGAGCCGCAGTCCGAGCCGCACCGACCACACGCCGTCCGCCGTCCGTTCCATCCGATGATCGTAGCCGCTCGCGTTGATGTCCGGTGGCAGCACCTTCGCGCCGTGCCGTTCCGCGTCCGAGATGAGCATCGCCGGGCTGTAGAAGCCCATCGGCTGCGCATTCAGCAGGGCGCACAGGAACTGCGCGGGATAGTACCGCTTGCAATAGCCGCTGACCGCGATCAGCAGCGCGAAGGCGATGGCGTGCGATTCCGGGAAGCCGTAAAGCGCGAAACCCGCGATCATCTCCCACACCCGCTCGATCACCGCCTCGTCGTATCCCCTCGCCGTCGCGCCCCGCACGAACATCTCCTTGATCCCCACCATCGCCGCGATGCTCCGCTTCGATCCCATCGCCTTCCGCAGAACGTCCGCCTCGCCCGCCGTGAATCCCGCCAGCACCATCGCCGCGCGCATCCCCTGTTCCTGGAACAGCAACGTCCCGTAGGATCGTTGCAGTACCGGCTCCAGATCGGGATGCGGATAGGCGACTTCCTCCTTCCCTTGCCGCCTGCGAATCAGCGGATGCACGGCGTCCCCCTGAATCGGGCCGGGGCGGATCAATGCCGTCTCGATCACGAGGTCGTAGAAGGTGCGCGGCTTGACACGCGGCAAGGTCGCCATCTGCGCGCGGCTCTCGATCTGGAAGACGCCCATCGTGTCGGCGACGCAGAACATGTCGAAGACCGCCGGATCGTCGAGCGGGATGCGGTCGAGCGCGAGGGCCGTCCCTTCGGTCGCGCGGATCAGGTCGAAGCAGCGATGCAAGCAGGTCAGCATCCCCAAGCCCAAGAGGTCCGTCTTCACGAACCCCAATGCCTCGATGTCGTCCTTATCCCAGATCGTCACCGTCCGCCCCGGCATCCGCGCCTTTTCCAGCGGGATCAGTTCGGCGAGCGGCTGCGCCGTGACGATCATCCCGCCGTTGTGGATCGAGGCGTGCCGGGGTGTCCCTTCGAGGGCGGCGGTCAGCGTCGTGAGCCAGTGCAGCGTCGCGTTCGCCGCACTATCCATTGCTCCGGTCAATCCGGCGGCCATCTGCGCGCCCGTCCCGTGCCCGTGCGCTTTCGTCAGATGATGCAACCGTCCCAGCGGGATGCCGAGCGCCTTGCCGACATCGAGCAGCGCGCTCCTGCCCCGATAGGTATTGACGTTCGCCACCATCGCCGCCCGGTCCCGGCCCCATTGCTTGTAGACATACTGGATCACGTCTTCCCGCTGCTCATGCTCGATGTCGAGGTCAATGTCCGGCGGCGATGCCCGCTCCTCGCTCAGGAACCGCTCGAAGAGCAACCCGTACGCGAGCGGGTTCACGTTGGTGATGCCGAGCACGTACGCGACGACCGAGTTCGCCGCGCTGCCCCGCCCCTGCATGAGAATCCCATGCTCGCGACCGAAGCGGGCGAGGTCCGCGACGAAGAGGAAGTAATCGGCGTAGCCGAGCCGGTCGATCAGGTTGAGTTCCCGCGTCAACTGGTCCATCGCCGACCGCGAGAAGGGCTGATACCGCTCCCGCGCCCCCGCGTGGCAGCGGGCGTGCAGGTGGCTGAACGCCGTCTCCCCGGCGGGGATCGGGAAGGGCGGCGGCTGGAAGGCGATCTCGTCCAGGCTGAACCGGCATTCATCTGCGATTCGCACGGTGTTCCGTATCGCCTGCGGGCACCATGCAAAGAGCCGGGCCATCTCATCCGCCGGTTTCAGCCATGCTTCTCGATTTGGCGCGAGCAACACGCCCGCGTCGGCAAGCGTTGCGTGTTCCCACACGCAGGTCAGCACATCGAGGAGCGGTCGTTCGCCCGGTGTCGCCATGCGGACGGCGTTCGTGGCAACAAGCCGCGCGCCCGTTTCCCCCGCCCATTGCGCCAGCGTCTCGTTGCGCACCGCGTCATGTCCCGTGCGGTGATCGGTGAGGACGAGCGCGACCTGCTTCTCGCCATAGATCGCCCGGTAGCCGTCGAGCGCGGTGCGCGCCCCCCGCTGATCGTCCGCCATCAGGCGCGTCGCGACGCTGCCCTGCGGCAGGAGCAGCGCGGTCAGCCCCGCCGCGAACTGGCCGAGCAGGGACGGATCGAGCCGTTGAATTCCCTTCTTGCCCGCCATGTTCGCACTGGTACAGAGGCGGCAAAGATTTGTCCATCCCTCGCGGTCGCGGACGAGCAGCACCAGCGCATCGCCCGTCGTGGTTGCCACTTCCACGCCATGAATGGCGCTAATACCCGCTGCCTTGCACGCGCGATGGAAGCGCGGCGCGCCGTAGGGATTGGCGGCGTCCGTGAGAGCAAGCGTCGCCATCCCGTGCGCGACGGCGGCGGCGACCAATACCTCCGGACTGCTTGCGCCCCGAAGGTACGCGCAGGACGAGACGACGTGCAGATGGATGAACGGGGTTGCCATCAGTTGAATACGCCATAGCGCGCCCATTCGCCGTTCCGCCGATCTTCCGCGATCAGATGGAGCGTCTGATCCGCTGTCAGCAGCAGCCAATACGCCCGCGTGTACTCCCCCGATTCCCACCACCGGCCATCGGTGCTGTAGGGACCGAGCGCGGTGATAACGTCATATTGTGTCTCACCGAGCCGCAGTATCGTCGGTCTCTCATTCTGCCAGCCGAGTGTCAGCGGCTCAGGCGGCATACAGAGCGTGAAACCGGTCGTCGGGGAAAGGACCGACGATTCGGGTTCGGTTGCCCGTTCCGGTACGGGCATCCCGATGCGTGCGGCCTCGTACGGTCGCGTCGTCCACCCCATTTCCGGCAGATGCCCGGCGACCGGCACGGCCTCCACCACACCATCCGGCCCGATCAGCGCGCGGATACGCGTGAGGAATTGTGCGACCGCCTGCCGCCTGAGAACCATCGCCCCGCCCGTCAGCGGCAGTTGGACGCCCGCGTTCGGGATGCAATCGAGCAGCGTTATACAGACGGCGGCGATGCGCGGCGGTATCGCTCCCCCAGTGGATTCCGTCACCCGCGCATCGAGCGCGAGTCGCACGCTGTCCAGTTCCGCGTGTCCGGGGATCGCCGCTGCGCCCCAGCGCTGCTCGATCACCAGCGGCGCGCCGCCCTCGACGGTCAGCGTCAATCGCAGCCCTTGGGCGACCGTCCCTTCCCGCCGCAGGATCGCCGCGTGGGAATCCAGCAACGCCTTGACAACGAAGAGCACCGGCGTCACGTCCTCGACGGGCGACTCGAAGGGATGCGCCAGGGTTTCGCTGCGTTCGCGCGGACGCGGGACGAGCGGGCGATCATCCTGTCCGAGCGCGACGGCGAGCGCCGCCACGCCGATCCGCCCGAATCGCCGCTGCACATCGGAGGGGCGCAACCCCGCGAAGCCGCCGACGGTGCGGACGCCGAGCAGCGCGAGTTCGCTCTGCATCGTCATTGGGAGCGGTAGGCACGTCGTGGGCTGACCAGCGAGGAACGCCGCGCCCGTGCCGCGCGGGATCGTCGCGACTTCGCCGTTCCGGGCGCGCCGGTGCGCAGCGAGCGTGGCGACGAACGGGCCGTCCGCCACCGCCGCCCGCGCGGTCAACTGCAAGAGGGCGGCGAGGGCGGTGAGTATCCGCCGCACCTGCAACCGCTCCCCGCTCCCAACGCCGCTCAGGTCCACCAGCGCCTCTCCTAGTCCTGCGTCTTCGACCACGGGGCCGAGATGGTCGAGTTGCAGGAGCACCGCATCCCAGACGGCCTGGATCACCTGCGGATCATCCGGGATGAGCAGCACATCGGGGGCGCGCGTCGCCACCTCCGCGATCCGCATCCCGACGGCGATGCCCGCCTCGACGGCGCGACGATTGCGGGCGAGGACCATCGCCCCATCGGTGATCGCGACGGGCTGTTCGCGCAGCGCGGCGTCATCCCGCGCCGCGCATTGCAGGGCCAGCCCCGGTATCCAGAGCGCCGCCACGCGTCGTGCGCGCATTGAGACTACCTCCCGTGTGTGCGTATGGGAGCAAGGACGGGAGCATGTGCGGGAACGAGATATGCAGCGGGAAGGTCGTCGTCCGCCCACGCCGGTGATCGGTTACGTGAATCGTCAGCATGCGGCCCTCGCATCCCCGTCTCGTCGCCGCGCCGTGCGACCATCGCTCGTGCGCGATACGGAGCGTCGTGCCATCGGCGACGGAACCGGGCGCAAGCCCATCCGCCGTGACGAGCAGGAGCGCGCTTCGACTGCGGCGCACGACCGAGCGCACGCGATCCAAGAGCGCGGCATGGGGCAACGTGTCAACATCCCAGACGATTAGCGGGAACGCATCGCCGCGAAGGGCGAAACCGAGCGCCTGCCGGATGTACCGCTCGTCGCCGGTCCGCATCCAGAGCAGATGCGGCAGATGCACCCCGGCTGCACTTGCCGCCGGGGGATGAAAACATGCGCGCGGATCGAGCAGGAGAACCGGATGCGCGCGGCTGATCGCGGCGAGCATGGTATGGAGTAGCGACGTAGTGCCGCTTCCGTACGTCCCGGTCAGGAGATGGATGCGACGGAGGGCAAGGCCGTCAACGAAAGCGTCGAGCGGTGCGAAGCCGGTCGGCAGGAAACGGACGGCAGAGGCAATGTCAGAGCCGCGTCCGAGTAAAGGATGGACAGGGAGCGCGGCAAGCGACGGGGTAGCGGTCTGTGCTGCGTGTGCCTGCGTCACCATAGCGCGCCCCTCGATTCCGGCTCATGCCCCCTTCCCTCACCACAATTATGCACAGAATAGAACATCAGTTCGTATCCTGTCAAGGATACAATCACGAGGCAGGGCTTTTGCATTCTCGGAGTGAGCGGCAGTAATTATGAATGTGCACTTCTTCGGTAGGATTTCGTTGCTGACGAGAAAACCCGATCAAAGGGCGCACGATGCCATTTACGCACCATTTGTCGTCCTGCTTGACCGCAAGGCACAGAAGGATTCAAGCTGAGCCCCTACCATATGAAGGCATAAAAGTAAGAACATGGCGTAGAGCAATATTTTGGTCAGATGGTCCCGATGCGGTATGTAACGGCTTTTGCCACAGTGCAGTTATGTTGATCAGTGCGCGCCTCTGTGATAATCTGTGTAGGTACAGTACGTATTAGACGGAAGGAGATTGCTGAATGTTGATGGTTCCGTCCATGACTGTCCGCGATGTGGCCCGTCAGATCGGGGTGCATCCCGAAACGATCCGCCGCTGGGAGCGGTCGGGCCTGATCGACCATGCGACGCGACGGTGCGGAAGGCGCGTCTATGACGAGGCCGATGTGCGCCGTATCGTCGGTCGCGTGCTGGATCGTGCCTCAGAGTTGCAGCCCTCAATGAAGGAGGGTCAATAATGGCCACGACCCAGTTCACTGTGCCGAGACGGGCCATAAAGCGAGTTGTCCCGGTGCCGCGCTCGAACGCAGTCATTCGCCTGGATGTGAGCGATGAACACCGCTTTGCTATCGCTGATGGACAGGAATTCCGTAGGCTCTTCGACATCGCTCGATGGTACGAGGGTCACGGCTATAGCCGCACCATTACGTACGCTGTGCAGCGTATGTGCCCGAAGTGCAAGAGGATGAACAGTACCTCTGTAACCGGTAATCCCGGCTACCCCGATGGGATAGACGGTTTATGGAATTGCGACAAGTGCGCTCATACGCTCGCGAAGATCGACGCCAATCGCGGACGCGTCAGCGTGCGACACCGGGCAATTGAGCAAGTAGCGGTGACTGTCGCGGCTGTGATCGAGACAATGGAACGCATCGAGACGGAAGATGCTGACTACGAGCGGGGCGCTTGGTCCGCTGGCATTCCGTACGAGCGATTCAGTTTCATCCCACCCGTGGGTGCGACCGATACACCCGATGAACCCGATGAATTTCCGTTCTAAAGATCTCTTTCTGTACTGATAGGTACGCCATCGAGCGTCTCACCCGGCCATTGAGCCGATACCACGCCTCCGAGCGTCCTAAACGGCCCTGAGCCGGCATCGTGCCATCGAGCACTACATCGCGCCATGGCGCGCCCGCAACGCCCCTGAGGCCATAACGAGGCCACCGAGCCACGTCCCCGCCACCGAGCGGCACGGTCCGTTATGCCCACAGGAGCTTGAGAACATGCCCAAGACCACCCTGCCCCTCAGCGTCCGGCGCGAACTCTGGGCGCGCATCTGGCAACAACTGCTGCAACCACCGACGACAGCCGAGCGAGCGAACGGAAACCGCGAGGCGCACTAGCCGCCCACCTGGAGTGCGTCCGGGTGCGGGGCGGCATGATGTGCGGTGGCTACTCGCATTCTACCATTCTTCGCACCCGGCGTCTCCCGAAAGAGCGATGGAGATGACTACCGAGCCAAGATGCACACGAGGTCTGGCGGGCGACGCGTCGTCCGCTCCGAACTCAATCACGTCCCCGACCGATGGGTCGGCGAGGATCATCGCATTGAACGCGTCGGCTACGAGGCATCGAGAAAGGGGGGAGCGGTGAGCGCACCATCTCTTTCCTCCGCCCTGTCCCTCGCCGAACAAGGTCTCGCCGTCTTCCCGGTAAGCCGCGAACGCACGCCGCTAATCACAGGGTGGCCAACAAAGGCGGCGACTACGCCGGACGCGGTCGAGCGCCTGTGGCACGGCTTTCCTCACGCGCCATGCGTCGGCGTGGCCTGCGGGCTCTCCGACGTCGTCGTCATCGACCGCGACCCCCGCAACGGCGGCGACGATACGTGGGGGCGCCTGCTCCTGGAACATGGCGACGACTGGCTGCGCTCGGCGACCGTCGCCACTCCGCGCGGCGGCGAGCACGTTTACCTGACGGCGCAGGGGCGGCGATTCCGCAGCGGGACACACGCGCTCGGCCCCGGCGTGGATGTGAAGGCTGTCGGCGGCTATGTCGTCGCGCCCGAATCTACCGGCGAACATGGCACGTATCGCTGGATGGACGGCTACGGCATCGCGGAGCGCGCGCTCTTGCCCGTCCCCGCCTCCCTCGCGGCCATCCTACCGGCGTACCAGGCAGGGGGCGATTCCGGGGTGCGGCACCGGGATGAACACCAGAGAGATATATCTTCTGGTGTTCATCCTCTGCTGTCCCTCCGGCATGCCCACTGGACGCCCAACCGGATCAAGACCATCGACGCCGATCCCGCGTTCGCCCTCGCCGCGGCACATTGGCTGGGGATGCCGCCCAACCGCGAGTTGGGGCAATCGTTCCACTGCGTCCTCCCCGGCCACTCGGAAGAGCGTCCGTCGGCATCCTTCGGGAGGAATGACAGCGGCTTCTACTACTACCATGACTTCCACGCACGCAATGCAGATCTGTACCTCCTCACTTTCGCGGAGGTCTACCACGCGCAGGTCACGGGCCGCATCGCGAAGTTGTCGGGGCCGCTGCACGCCGTCTGGAAGATGCGGCTGCTTTACGATCTCGGCCTGCTTGATCCCGTGGATATATCCCTGCCGCCGCTCCCGGCGAACGCGTACGCGGCTACCCGCGCGGTGTACGAGGGGTTCCGACTGCTCGTCGGCCTCCGCTGGCGGGTGTATCCCGACCGGGAACCGGTGACGTTCACCTACCCATTCGTCATGGGATGGTGCGGCATCTCGGAGAGCAGCGTGCGGCGGGGCGTCCGGATGCTCGTCGCGACCGGCGTCATCGCGAAGGTGGGCACGGTCGCATTCGCGGGTCGCACTGCCCCGCTCTTCATGCCGGGCGAGCGGTAGGGGGCGAGGCGTGGGGTGCATCTCGACGGGGTTGTCGAGGGCACGACACCGGCCCGCAGTTTGTATCAAGGAGTTTGTGGTGGCCGCACCGAAACGTACCAAAGTCGAACGCGAGCGCGCCCTCCGCTCGTTCGCGGAACTCGGCTACCAGCAGGGCGCGCTCGTCGCTTTGCAAGGGCCGAGCGGCACCGGGCGGGGATGGGAGACGGCGCGGTGCAACATCTACGCGAATCGCGTCGTCACCGCCGTGTTTAGCGTCCACCAGCGCGGCGATGAAAGCGATCACGACTATGTACTGCGGATTCAGGCAACGATCACACAACCAATGGAGGAAGTCTGATGCCCTACAAAGACCCTTTAGCGGCCCGCGAATATCAGCGACAGCGCAAGCGCATCGAACGCGTCGGCGGAGGTACAACCCATGTACAACCCGTTCTCATCGCATTCAGATTGAGGACAGCCCACGACGTGCTCGCCCTCTTGGAGGAGCAGATCGGCGCGGTGCGCGCGGAAACGCTCGCGACGACGCTGGAGAAGGCTCGTACTATCGGCTTCCTCGCGGGCGTCGCGCTCCGGGCAATCGAGACTGGCGATCTCGCCGCGCGCATGGAAATTATCGAAGGCGAGATGAAACAACGAAAGAGGTTGGCATGAAGAACAAGGCCCTCCACCGATATAACGACCGGCTCTCGCCCAACGAGCGGTTCCGGCTCGCCCTCGCCGCTTTGGGGCGCGAGGACGAGGCCGAGGTCGTGCTCCTGCACCGGACCTGCCCGACGGCGGCCTACACGATGCCCGACCACGCCTTCTCCGGCCAGTGGCGCGCCTCCGCCGACGCGGCGACGAACTTCGCCCTGATGTGGTATGCCGTGCATCTGCGACTGATAGAGGCGCAGTGGATGCGGGCGGCGCGGACTGATGCCGCCCGGCGCGGCCTGACCGAGGCGACGGAGGACGAGATCACCGCCGTGCTCGTCGAGCGCAGCCGGGAGTTGCGCGGTGTCCACGCCGGCCTGCTGCTCTTCTGCGAGCGGGCGCGTCTCGACTGGCGGGCGCTGCTGGCGTGGTGGCCGCCGGTGATCGCGGAGATCGAGAAGATGCGGGCGGTGCTCGATGGGGAGATGGACGAGGGGATCGAGTTGGTCGCCGAGGGCGTCTGTCGCTCCCTCACTGCGTGCTGGCCCGCGCTCACGGATGATGCATCGGGGGATGCCGGGAAGGGCGAGCAGCCGTGATGAAGGACACCCTCCGCAAGTATGACGCCGTGCTCACCGCCGACGAGCGCTTCCGCCTCGCGCTCGCGGCGATGGCCCGCGACGATGCGACCGAGATTCATCGCCTGCACGACACCTGCCCGCGCCACACCTACACGATGACGGATACGGACTTCACGGATCGTTTCCGCAAGTCGTGGACTGTCGCGGCGCATTTCACCGTCGCGTGGCTGTGGAGTCACAAACAGTATGTCGAAGCGCTCTGGCTCTTGGCGTTCCATGATCGAGGGGTGGCGAAGGGATACACCATGCGGACGAAGAATGAGGACTTTGACCTGCTCATCCAACGCGGGGCAGAACTGAAGGGAACCTACGTGGGCTTGCTGCGGTTCTGCACAGCCGCGCGGCTCGATTGGCGGGAACTCCTGCAATGGTGGCCACCGATCATCGAAGAGGTCGAGAGCGTGCGGTGGTTGCTCGATGAAGAGGTAATCGAGTGCTCGGAGGAATTAGCGGCGATGGTTTATCGGCTGCTCGCGTCCGCATGGCCGGTACCGCTCGATGCTATGGCCGGGGGAGGGGACAGATATGAAGGTGAGCATACTGCGAAAGCACTACCCCGCCCTGACGCCCGATGAGCGATTCCGTCTCGCCATCGCCGCCCTCGCCCGCGGCGATGATGACGACCTCACCCTGCTGCGTACCACATGCCCGAAGTGGACCTACGAGGCGACGGATGAAGCCTTCCAGGGAAAATGGGAGCAGAGCGCGCGGGTGATGCACTGCTTCTCGCACATGTGGCTCGTCACGCTCCTAAGGCTCAAGGAGGTGGAAGGCGCGCTGCTACGGACACAGGCCGCGCTCGACTACTTCCGCGAGGGGTACCTGGCGGGGGTGAACGCGGCATGGGCAGAGGCTGGCAATGGCGAAGCGTACCTTGCGCCGGAGGATTTCGAGCGATACGGACGACGCTCGAAAGAGAAGGGGGAAACGCGGGATGCATGGGAACGGGCGTACCTGTGGCAGTGCTGCGAGGTGAAGACGATGTGGGAAGGCTTCGCGCGGTTCTGCGCGGCGGCGGGATTCGCACCGGAAACACTGCTGGCGTGGTGGAGTGCATCGGACGACTATATCGAGCCGGTGCGATGGGTGCTCGATAGTGATCTGCCGATCGATGAGGCGGCGGCGGACGAGATGTGCCGGATGCATCTGTGGCTGTGGAATCAGCGGGAGATGATCGTCGGAAAGGTGGAGATATGAAAGGGAAGGTGCGCAGGAATATCTGCATGGCGGGATGCCAGATACCGGCGGTAACATAAGCGTAGACGGTAGTAAATTCGTTCCGCTGGTGCCGATGCAGGGCGCGTATCATGTCAATGCGTCCGAGCCGATGATGCGAACGATCTCGGTCGCAGACAGCGGGCCGGTCTCTTCTTCATCGTCCGGTATGGTTAGGCGATGCCGAACACGCAATGCATCCAATCGTCGGATCAGGGCGGTACCTGTTACGTTTATCGGGGGAATTTCCGCTAGTTCCGCCAGCACCGTGCTCGGTAGATACCCGGCGAATATCCTTCGCCACGCAGGTCTCCTTTCAGTCCGCCTGCTCCTGTCGTCGCGCCATGATCGCCGCGATCTGCCGGCGGTGATGGTCCATGTGCCAGCGCAGGAACTCCAGCCGCTGGCGCGCGTCGAGCGGGCCGGACAGGAAGTGCGGCGCGATCACCGCTTCAAGGTCGAAGGGGGCGAGTACCTCGCCGAGCGCGGCCACCACCGGCTCGCGGGCGGCGAGCGACGCGACCCAGTACGCCAGCGGGCCGTTCTTCCGCGGTGTCGCTTCCGGCGGTGCCTCCTCCCGCTCGCGCCAGGTCTCGGCGATGTTCTGCTCGATCGACTTGCCGCGATGCACCGGCTCCCCCCACCACAGCGGCTCTCCGCGCTGCAAGGCGACCGCCGCCTGCCAGATGCTGAAGACGCCCGCATGCTCCGCCAGGACGAGATGCTCGACCACCTGCGCCACGGACCACTCGTCCGGCGCGGGCTGCCACATCGCCTGCTCCTCGGTCATGTCCGCGACATCTTCCATCACCCGCCGGCGTGCGGAAGCAACCTCCGCGATCAGGTCATCGATCCCCGTCGTCATCCGCTCCCCTTTCAAGTTTGACGCTGCCTTGGCGACCAGAGTATAGCAAATCGTGCCGAAATCCCGTCACCGATACTTGCACTCGCCGGATCACGACGAGGGGGTGCATGGCGAATTGCCGTCACGCGTCCGCATTCCCAAATACGCACCCAGTCGCGATGGCAGACTGAGGCGATACCCGCAGTAAAGGGAACCGGCGCGTGCACGATGTCGTTGTCTTCTGTGTACGGTCAATGTTCGCGCCGTGGGGCGCGACGGAAGCATCACGGAGGTGGATCATGGGTGCAGACGACAGCGGCGACGATCTGGTAGTTGGCGAGCACAACGAAGCGGAGGACGGCACCCATCTCGTCGCGACGGTCAATGACGACGGCACCTACGGCGATGACTACGTCTTCCAGGCGTCCGTCACCCCCCTTGTCGGCCATACGGTAGATGGCCTGCGGGGTATCAGTCGTGGGCTTGGCAACGGCGTCTTCGGCACAACCGGGTCTGGCGGCGCGGGCGTCCTCGGTCGCGTGGACGGCACCGCCGGGGCGGGGGTGCGCGGCGAGAACCTCACGGGGGCGGCGGTGCTCGGCGTCTCCGCACCGACAGACCCCGCGCAGCCGCTCGGCGTCGGCGTGCGCGGACTGGCGCAAGACCCGGCCAATAAAGGGCTCCAAGGGGTCGGCGTCGAGGGCAGGTCGCAGAACGGGATAGGGGTGCGGGGTATCTCCGACGGCACCGAGACCGGCGCGGTCGGCGTGTTGGGAATTGCGGACGCGATCGCCGACATTGGGGTTGGCGGCACGTCGAATGACGGGATTGGAGTCAGGGGCCGTTCGACGAACGGCACGGGCGTCGATGCTCACTCGGACACCGACGACGCATTGGTGGCGACCTCGGTGCGCGGGCGCGGCGGGGTATTCCAATCGGGGAAGGGGGCGAAAGCACCGATTGGACTGGCAAGCGCGGGCGGAATTGCGCAGGCGCGGTTGGTGCCATCCGTGGACGGGGTGCTGCCCGTCGCGGGGAAGTTGGGTGACCTGTACGCCATCGTGTCGAATGTCGCGACCAGGGAGCACGGCGGGGTACTCCTGTTCCTCTGCGTGCAGGAGGGGACGCCGCCGATGTGGCAGCGGGTGCAACTCGACCCGACTCCGCAACCGGGCGGCACGGCGATCCCCTAATTAGTCGGCCCATTGTGACCGCGAACCGTAGCGCACGACGCTGCGGGCGCGGTCGCTGTCCAGTACGCCAACCTCATCCGGTTCTTGCAAGTGCGAACGCGCCGCGTCCACCGTTCATCGTGCGATAGACACAAGCACGCGCGGTGAGGCGGGAATCCCGAGAGAGCGATGCCGTCAGGGTTTCGCCGCAAAATCCATGGTCGCAAGCACTTGCGTAACGGCTTGGTCGATCTGTCGGTCACGATCCGGCGTGCCGCGAAACACCATGACCACCCGATCTGATCCCACTTGTCCTACCCACAGTGTCACGTCCATTTGTCTGCCGGTTGCACGCTCGACGTAGTAGTACTGCCCGAGTTGACCCTGATTCAGGCCGGCGAGTTGCGGCTGCGGTTTTCGTGTCACGACGGGTGCATTGCCGGACGAGAACGCCACATTTCCCTGAAACTCGGATTGCCACGCCGTCGGTTGATCTGAACCTTGTTTATTGCGATAGCGAAAAATGTCGAAGGACTCGAAGCCCACGTTGCCATCGGCAAGACTTAGGGCAAAGTGGTCCGCGTCCGATGCGTTCAGCCGCGCGGCCCACCATGGCATCGCGAAGAACCGTACCGAGATTGTTGGCGCGTTGGCTACCCACGAGCCGTCAAGTGGGGTGTAAGAAGGGCTACTGAGCACACCTGATGACGTCGGCAAGGCAGCCAGGCTGGTAGAAATGGCCGGAGGAATCGGCAGGTTGGTGAGCGTTGGGGTAGCCAGCGGTCCGATGGTGGCAGGTGCCTGAAATGGGACCGCTGGTTGGCTGGTAGTTACATTTGGACGCGGTGTCGATGCGTCAGATGAATGAAACATACCGCCGAGCACCATCGCCAGGACGAGAGAGGCCCCGCCGATGATGAGCGCGGCTTTCCGTATGTTCGCGTTCTTCGACGGTGGTATCGGAGGTGAGGCAGGTCGTAACGGGGACACCGTTTGGGACGGCCACACTGGTCCCGGTGCTGGTGATGCCGAGGATGCGGGAGGGGCGAGTTGCGCGCTGAGTGCAGACGAGGTTGGCCGGGTAGCCGGAGGCTTGGGCGCCGAAGGAGTTGGGGGCGCGGCGAGTTTTGCGAGATTGCGTCGAATGTCCGCGTTTGCTCGCGATGTCTGCGGACTGCCTTGTGGCGGCCCCATCGATGGGGTAGCCGGAATGGCAGGAGACAACGACGGTCGCTGCGATGCGGAGGATGCGTGCGCGTTGCTGGGCGCGCCGGGGGGATTCGACCGCGACCTGAGATTACGTCTGATGTCGTCATTCCGGTCGTTTGTCGCGGTCGGCGTACGCGTGGGGACGGACCGTGCGACCCCCTGCCCGTCGGCGTACAGTCGCACCGCCTCTGCTTCGCCATCGAGTACGCGCAGGTTGTTCGGATCGTCCACAATGATCTGCGGCGTATGGCGCTTGCCGCGATATTCCTCCACGAGCCCCGTGATGCTCAGCCACCGCCCAACGAACGACGTAATATCCAATCCGCGCCCCACGAATCGCTCCAGCGAGTCCGACCAAAGGACGATCTGGAACGCGCCCGCCCGCCAATCGCCGAAGTTGATGAATGCGTATGGCTTGCCGAAGCGCGTCATTCCCTGCTTCACCTCGACAACCTGCCCGACGGCCTCGATACGGTCGCCCACGCGCGCCAGGATGGCCGCCTGCTGCGTCGCGCGCAGCACATCGTATTGGCGGAGACGGGCGGAAGCGGGCGCGAGGACGACTGAGGTGCCGGGGGCCACTTTGGCACCAGCAAGGAACGCTTCGAGCGTCGGCATCTGATCGAGCGGTGTGCGGCATAACACCTGCACCTGCTCCGTCTCGGTCTTGAGATCGGGCATGGCGCGCAGTTCGCGCATGAGCGCAGATGCGTCGGGGTCGAGGAAATCCGGACGCCCGAACAACAACTTGTCGTCATATTGCCAGTGACGATCCCAGAGGCCCGGATCGCGCTCAAGGGCGCGGAGCGTGACCATGATCACGATGGCAGAAAAGCGGTCCATTGCCGCATTGTAATCCGTGCCGGTACGGAGCGGGCTCTGATAGTTGACGTGGCCGATTTCGTTGCTGTAGGCCAGGCCGATTCCCGGCACATACATGCCGTCGTAATCGATCAGGGTGATGCCCGTGTCGCTCGCCATAATATTGGCGTGCTGCAGGTCGCCGTGCGCGATCCCCGCGCCCGCGAGCATCTGCATCGCCTCACGGAAACGGTCCGCGAGCGTGCGCATCCGGGTTGTGTCGCGGTAGTGGCGCTCGACATACGTGCCGAGGGTGACGCCGGGCACCCACGCCATCTTGACGATGGGCAACCGCCTGCCCTCGATGAGAATGCCGTCCGCCTGGTATTCGAAACCCGCGAAGCAGGGCAGCGCGGCGCGCCGCAGGGTGTCACTGATCTTCGTGTACCGTTGTTCGAGATCGCCCAGTTCTTGCTTGAAGCAGCGTACCGCCCAGTCTTGTCCACCGCGCGTGAGATGGAACGTGACGGCGAAGGCGCCGCCACGTTGGACGGGCTCTCCCAGCGGCGTCTTTTCGGGGCGGGCTGCGGCGAGGTCCAGGTCGCGGAACGCGACATGCGGGTTCTGAACCGCGAGCCGGTAGTCGGTGGATTTCGGATAGGTAGCGGCGGTCATGGATCATCCTCCGACACCTGCACAATCAAGAGAGTGGTGTCGTCGTCGCGCAGATCGCCCGCCTCGCGCAGCGATATCACCAGGTGCGCAAACTCGTCATCCGAGCGCAGGTTGGTAATCCGTTCCCACGGCTTTTCGCCCCGACTATGCGCGCTGACAAACCACGCAGCGAGCGCATCCGTCATGAGCAGGAAGGTCGCGCGCTGCGGGAGCGACTTCCAGCCCGTGTTTTGTTGTATCTGCGGCAGGCGGGCATTATACGCTGGGTTGGTTGCAACAAGGTCTGGACTGTTGGTGAACGCTGCGGCATCCACCAGATAGCGAGGGAAGACTTCGACGAGCGGTTTCGGAACGGTTCCGTCCAATGTGACGAGGCACGAATCACCGACCGCGATGGCCCGATAGCGGCACCGGGAACGGTCGATGACGAGCCCAAGCAGCGTCGCGAACGAGCCATGGCCCGCCTTCTTCAACGCGTGCCACGGGAGCGCGGCGAAGTCGACCTGCGCGCGGTACGCATCCTTGATCGGATCAAGCCACGCTTGACTGATGACGGAAATCCGCGGATGCATGACGAATTGCTCGACGAGTAGATGCGCCCAGCGCGCCGCCGCGAATGCCTGCGTCGCACCGTCGGATATCGCCGCTACGAACCGTTGACCTTCCGGGTGGGTGGCCACTATGTCCTCAATGGATTCGATACCTAAGCCGACCTTCGGCATCGTGTACACCCGATGTTCGAGCAGAGATACGTGATGCATGTCCATCTAGCGCATGTTTTCGGGGCGCAAGGTGCCAATCTCGAAGAACTGGATTACGCGCTCGGTGTCGGCGTTGTACATGAACGCACGGGCTTCGGGATTGACATCGAAGCCGACGCCCTTCGCTTTCTCGATCAATGGGCCGACCAGGAGACTGGACATGCGATACAGAAGGCGCGCGGATTCCCCCGGCAAGGATGCGTCGCTATCCGGGAAGACGATCGGCTCGCGATTGCCACCGGAGACGTGGATGTTCATGAAAATCGTCTGGCCGTCGTCGGTGCTGATCCGGCGGAGGTGCTGCGCGACCTCCTCCGGATTCGTGTTCGGCTCGCCATCAGTCAGGTGCATGACCACGGGCGGGAAACTGGCCGGATGCGCCTCGCACCAGTCGAGGAGCGTCTCCGCGGCCAGTGTGAGCGCCTCGGCCATCGGAGTCCCGCCATTGGCGACCGGATCGAACCAGACGGCGAACTGGGTCTCTACCTCGACCAGGCCGCCCACGCCGTCGGACTGCTTCCGCTTGCGCATCTCCATCCGCGTCGGATGCTCGGCGAGCATGGTGATCGGGTTGAGGATCGAGGCCGCCAACGGACCGACGAGTCCATTCTGTGGCCCGTGCATCCCGTAGCCGATAATTCCCACATCGAAATAGTGTCGGACGCCTTCCCCTACCGAACACTCTGCTATCAACTCTGACAGAAGCCTGTTTATGATCGTCGCGACCGTATCCGCCCGCGACCTGTCCGGCTCTATGGGATCGGTCATCGAGGATGATTGATCGATGATGAAGAGGAAACAGCCAGGCGTAGCCCGAGTCGCCCGCGCAGCATATGGCATGGTGATAAACCTCACTCCCCACTTGCGCCGTATGATCAGCACAGCAACCGGTCCGAACGAAGAGAATGGACTGTAGTCAGATCGATAGAACTGGGACTCTAATCGTCGGCAACACGACTGTCAATACTCGCCCTACAGGGAAACTTAACGTTTCCCGATCAACCCGTGTGTCGCTCACCCGCATCTGACGACGCTGCCACCACTTCTGTTACCGCAGGGATCACCGATGTGCCGAGTCCGTAGTTTCCGACGCGAGCGGTAAGGGCGATCTCTGCTCGACGTTCGCCTCCAACTCCTTCGGCGGCAGGGCGTAGATGGAGACGCGCACGCCCTCCAGGGTGATGCCCTGCTCAAGGTGACCATCGGGGCGGACGCGGACGCCGGGGGGCAGTTTCGCCTTGGTCATGGACGCCCCTCCCACGCGACCCGTTCGACCTCCCACGGCGTGAACGCGAACCCCTCGATGCTGACGATCCGCATCTCGGAATAGCCCGCGCGGAAGTCCACCGTCGCGACGACGAACGTCGTGCGCTGCGGCGGGTTCGGCCCCCACGTCGGCTGCGGCTTGAGCCGGATGCGGTCGCCGGGGACAAGGGCGCGGGCTTCGGCGGGGGTCACGGGGCAGGCCTCTGCCACCGTTCTGCCGCATCGCGCGCATCCTTCTCGGTTACGAACGTGTCCGGATGGGTTTCGAATTGTTCGCGCTTGTACTGGTTCTCAGGTGCCTCCTTATATGCGACGAGGAAGAAATGCTCGACAATCTCGCGGTTTGGGCTGTAATGGGGTCTGATGGCGAATCGCCATCCGTCATCGGGTTCATGTCTACCTTCGCGGCGATCCCAAGTCAGCATGATTTCACCTGCCCCCATCAACTCACCACCCCGCCACGACCGCCCCGGCGTCAGGGGGTGATCGTGAACGTTCCAGCGGCCACGGAGTTGAGATATGCATTGGCGTTTGCAGTGCCGTTCGTGATCTTCGGGGAGTTTGGGAATCCGGTTCCGCTACCACAGTTCTGCCCGCTACCCGTGATGCCTGTAATTGATTGCCCTCCTTGGCCGAAGGACAGGGTGTACACGGTAAGCGTATAAACCGAACCGCTTGCGGGGAGTCCCGTGAGCGTCGCGTGACCGCCGCCGTTGTTGCTGTAGGAGACGATGGTGCCGTTGTTCGCGAATGACCCGCCGACCATGGCGTTGCTCACGCAGACCAACGCCGCGTTGCCCGTATTGCTGTCGAACCCCAATTGCGCCACGGCAGCCGTGCCGCCGCTGTAGGTCGTCTTGTCCGTGACGACTCCCGCACGCGTATTGAAATATGCTTGCGAGAGGCCCAATCCCGTCGCTGCATCCGTCAGTGTGAAGGAATAGGAGCCGTCCTCAACATAATCGAACGGCACGAGGCCGTACGGTCCCTGCGTGAAGAGGTTGTACGTCTGGTTCTGTTGATAGGGCGGTGTCGAGACATTGACATTCGCCGCTGGGATCGCCGCTCCGTTTGCGAAAGACCCCGCGTCGAACGCGAGATATACCCGGCGCGGATACGCCCCGCTTGCAGTGACCGGGAGGTTGTCCTCAAAGCCCGGAGGCCCGGACGTACCGCCGAGAGTCTGACCACGTGGCCCGTTCGTGAACCCTCCGGCACCCTGCGGCGTTGGCGCGCTACCATCTGGGTTCGCTTGGACAGCAGTGATCGCCGATCCGGTGCTGCTACGCGGATTGGCCTTGTACTCGCTGGTCTGCGTGATCGCATTCACCCCCTGCGCACCGGGGGAGGATGTAAATGAACCTTTGTAGAGGCGGAAGTTGTAGTAACCAGAATTGCCGATGAAGTTGGCATCCTGATGGCCGGTCGCTCCCTGTCCGAAGAGCCGCTCGCCCGTCTGATTGTACTCGAACCAGACCTGCCCGAACGAGCCGTCGCCCGTGTTCCAATCTATCGTCACACTCGTCTGCCCGAAGGGGATCGTCGTGCCGAACGGCGTGATCGTGGCACTCGCGGCGGCCACCGACGACACCGACGAAAGCGCCAGACCGCACACCAGAACGAAAACCGCTAGCCATCGCACCCGCATCTTGCACCCCTTCCGAACTGATACCCAGACCAATCCTACGTCGCTATTCCATCTGAAGCACCGGTCGCATCACATAGGTGGCCCGCCCGAAAAGGTGATCGACGGCGGTGAATGAATCGGTTGAGCCGTCCGCGTCGGTGCGGAACATCGGCTTGCTGCCAACATCCAGGAGGCGACAGTTCACGGCATGTCCATCAACGCCCGCGACGACAATATCCCCGTGCGCGATCTGCGGTGCCGGGAGGTATCGAGCCTGCTTCATCCTAGCATGTAAACGTAGACTAAGTGCGATTTGTTACGGTGTTCGAAAAATCGATCCGATCGACTCAATCCGGTTCTTGCTTGTTTTTGCGCCGCCCCCTCCGCCGCGCTTGCCGTGGAAGGGGTGCGCGGGGTCATGGAAGCCCGTGCGCTGCCCAAGATGCTCCTTCCGGTATCGCTCGATCTCCGACGCCGTGACCGCGTAGGAACGCCCGATCAGCGTCGCGCGCAAGACGCCCTTTTCGCCTGCTTCGCGAGCGTGTTCGAGTTGGCCTTCAATCACGCGTGCAACCTCGCCAAATCTGTGGGCGCTCGACGCCAAACTATCGCTCCGAGTCCCAGGCAAATCCTATCGTATCGCGCACGAACGCGTATGCCTCATCCCAGTATGCTTTGTCCTGCTCTCGAACCCAAGCGGGCATGGAGCCAGGCAACACTACCGGCATCTCGCCCGCTCTGCCAAGCCGCGCGTAGTAGTCCCAATCGGCGCCGTCCCCGTAGGTGAGGAATCGGAAGGTGGCGCGCAACAGCGTGTCGCCCGGAACCGTGACCGAGAGTTCCATCGGCAGGCTGCCCCACCCGTTGAGGTGCACGCAGTCCCCACACGAGGCCACTATCTCCTCAAAGAACAGCGGCCAGACGCGCTCGTCTCGCAGTAGGGCGATCCCAACGAGGCCGTCGTTCTCGCCAAGCCAGCAGATGCAGCATCGCCCGTCAGACATGCGGTAGAGATACATCGCAGCCGAATCGCTCCAGAAGCCGAACCAAGCGACCTTCTCCGCCTTTTCGCTCCTAAACTCGTCGACGAACCGTGTGTAATGATTCAATGCATCGTCGTTCTCGTCCACTCTTGCCGCTTCGACCAGAAGCGCGCCGATCGAGAGCAGTGATTCCGGCAGGAGCACGTCGCCGGGCGGGAACTCCACCGCCGATATCGCGCATTGCTCGTCCATGAGGCGCTCAAAGACCGCATAGTCCACCGAAACGGGCGCATCGCTATTCATTGACGCTTCTCCGCTCGCGCGCAGGCTGGCGCTACGCATCATTGCTGCTTCGGCTTCGGACCGACCTTGCCCAGATGCTCGCGCCGATACCGCTCGACTTCACGCTCGGTCACGACATAAAACGAGCCGAGACGACGTGCTCTTAGTACTCCATTCTTGATTTGCGTTCGCAGCGTAATAGGACTCAACCCCAGACGTTCGGCTGCTTCTGATAGTGTAAGCATCGACATCCTTTCATGGCCTTACAATGCGTTAGACGCACTTTCAAATCCCATCGAATTCGCTTATAATCATAGCAGTGATTCGTTGCTTTGGGTACTGGGGAGGTCACAATGCGCGCCGCGATCTATTGCCGAGTGAGCACGACAATACAGGAAGATAACTACAGTCTCCCGACGCAGGAAGACGCCTGCCGAAAGCACGTCGAGTCGTTAGGATACACGGTCACCGCCGTCTACAAGGACGTGCATTCTGGCTACGAACTGTGGGAGCGTACGCAACTCACGGCGTTGCGCGAGATGGCACGCGCCGGTGAGATCAATGCCATCATCACTTATGACCCCGACCGGCTCTCGCGGCGGCAGGTGCATTACGCGGTGCTCGTAGACGAGTGCGAGCGGCACGGCGTCGACCTCCTGTTCGTCCACGGCCAGCACGACAAAACAGCGGTAGGCGAATTCCTCGCGAATGCCCGTGCCTTCGCGGCGGAATTGGAACGGGAGAAGTTCCGTGAACGCAGTCAGCGCGGCCTGCTCGCGCGTGCGAATAGCGGGAAGTTGCGACCGAGTAATCGCCCTCTCTACGGCTATCACTGGACGGACGACACCAAAGGTGCCTATGCCATCGACGACGAGAAGGGCGCAGTCGTGCGCCGGATTTTTGAGATGGCCGCAAGTGGCAAGCCTCTGCGCAGCATCGCGCGCTGGCTCGATGAAACAGGTGTGCCGACGCCGAACGGTGGTGCGATGTGGAAGCATGTCGTGGTGCGCGGCATTCTGCGACACGAGGCGTATATGGGCGTCGCCATCGCCAATCGCTACGCCGACACAAAGGTTGCCGGGAAACGTAAGCGCATAGAGCGTCCTAAGGAGGAGCACATCGCCCTCCCCGAAGGCACGATTCCGCCCATTGTCTCGCCCGAATTATTCGCCGTTGTGCAAGGCCGCCTTGTCCGCAACAAGGCCGAGGCCGTTCGAAATAATCGTGACCCTGAAGCGTTTCTCCTCCGCTCCGGCTACATATACTGCGGTTACTGCGGCAAACGGATACACACGGCTTGGTTCCGCGGTCGCCGTGGAGCGCCACTCCGTCCTTCGTATACAGTGATGTCAGCAGATGTAGAACATCGCGACTGCCCGGCCTTCACGATCACTGCAAAGGAGTTGGACGAGGCAGTCTGGACCAAGGTTACTGCCATCGTCACGCAGCCGGAAATCGTCACCGACGAAGTTGCCAGACTCCGCACCAATAACCCGACGCAGGCCGACCGCGAGGGTATCGAGCGCGCCATTGCCCAGATTGCACGCAGGCAAGCAAATCTCAGTCGTTCTCTCTCACTGATCGATGATACGGATACCGCTGCTCCGCTTGTCGCCGAACTGAAAACCCTTAGTGATCGCAAGCGTGAACTAGACAGTGAACTCGAAGTTATCGCCGCGCGGGACGCAGGTTGGAAGGCGGCAGAAGATCGCCTCGATGACCTGCAAGCATGGGTCGGCACCGTCGCTCGCAATCTCGGCGATCTGCCATATTCGGGTAAGCGCGATCTCCTCACCGCACTCGACGTGAAAGTGAAACTGTTTCGAGCCGACCACACACCGCGATACGAGATTACTGCGTCGATCCCGCTCGATCCCACGCCGAATGGGCATATTGTGATAGGACGAGCAACGTCGTTGTGCCCTTCGCGCTCATCTACGGGATGCACACGGAGAACGAACCGCTCGTCGCAGCGGCGGAACGCGCGTGGGACGTCTACCCTGCCACGCGCGGCAATAGCGTCACCCGCGCGATGACCGACCAACTCGGCGGCCCCGGCGGCCTCCGCGTCCGCACCGGTCGCCTCCAGCAGGGCCTGATCGCCGTCTACAACGACCGCTGCAAGGCACGCATGTGTACCACCTGCCCGGTCACGCACCTGATGGCGCTGACCGAGATTCAGTAGGACACGCTGCCAGAGGGCGGGGAGTGTGGACGGGGGAGGGTGGCGGCATGGATGGCAAGCCACTCGCGACGGAACGCGTCACCGTCAAGGTATGATCGGCCTCTCCGCGTCCTGCGGGAGGGAGCCAATCCCGATCAATAGCCGCTTAGAGCGGATATCACAGATATTGGCCCGGGGGATGGTAGCCGCAATGCCGGAACCATCCTGCGGCATCCTGCGCCATCACCGCCCCTACCGCTTCCCCGATCGCCGTCTCTAACTCGGGCTGTGTCCGCTTCGCCGCCCGGCGCACCCGCGTCTTGACCTTGCTGTACGCCCCCTCGATCGGCGAGAAGTCGGGCGAGTACGCCGGTAAGTAGACGAGTTGGCACCCCGACCCTTCGATGATCTGCCGCACCTGCGCCCCCTTGTGCACGTTGAGGTTGTCCATCACCACCACCTGCCCGGGCGTCAGCGTCGGCACGAGGAAATGGTGCAGCCAGGCCACGAACGCCTCGCGATCCATCGCCCCCTCCAGCACCATCGGCGCGTCGAGTCCGCCCAGAGTCAGCGCCGCCACCAGCGTCGTGTTGCGTGTGTGGTTACGCGGCACATGACCATACGCCCGTTGGCCGCGCGGGGCGCGGGCGTAGCGCGGCGTCATGCGCGTGTGCGTCCCGGTCTCATCGACGAAGACCAACCGCTCAACCGGCGTCTCCGCCATCACCTCCCACCATGCCGCGCGTGCCGCCGGATCCCGCTCGCTGGCGATCAGCGACTTTTTTTATGCGTCCAGCCGATCCGCCGCTCCAGGCGACACCAGGTGCTCGGGCTCACCGCCATCCCCGTCGCCTCACGCCACCGGTCGCAGTGCTCCGCCAAGGTCGCATCCGCGTCGGCAGTCAATTGGGCGAAGACGGCGGGATACTGATCGGGGCCAATGGCGGGGCGCTTGCCGGGACGGGGAGACGGCGCGAGGGTGCCGCCCATCCGCCGCCGCTGCACGTACCGCTTGACGGAGCGTTCGCCGACATGGAAGAGGCGGGCGACCGCCACCTGGCTCGTGCCGTCCTCGACGGCGCGGACAATCCGTTCACGTAAATCGAGACTGTAAGCTTTCATGCCCACAGTCTCGCATCGGGCCCGTATCTCCGCAATCCGCTCTAGAGCGTCCGCCACCGTCGGGTAGGAGTGGAGGACCCGTTCGAGCATCGTCAGCGTCAGGACGGCGCTCACCTGCTTGCTCGGCTGGGCGATGCGCAGATCACCCCCCGCGATGCGGGCCGCCTTCAGCCCGCTGATCAGGCTGCCGAGGCCCGAACTGTCCACGAATCCGACATTCGCCAGATCAACCACCAATCGGGAATGCCCTCCCGCGACCGCGTTCGCCAGCGCATTCCGGACGTGGGGGGCGGAGAGCGCGTCGAGTTGCCCGGTCAGATGGATCACCGCCGTCACGCCCGCATGTCTATCGACTGTTACCTGCACTATTCTCTCCTTATCCCTGGTCTCACGCGTTACGCGATCCGCCGCGCCTGGTCGCCCGCGCCGGGCCCGATTGTCGTCGTTTCCGCCGCTCCGAGAACGGGCCAGAAACGTTCTGCGGGGCCGAGCGGACCGCCGATCTTCCGCGCGAAATCCGAGATCGCGCCGGGAACATCCGGGGTGAAGCGGAAGATGACCGGCACCTGCGAACGGTATGCAAAGATCGCCTCGATCCGGCGTTCCAGCGTCGTGCCAATGGCAACCGGCATTGGCGGGCCGATTCCCCCTTCGACTTCCCCAAGTCGGCGATCCACGCCGGCGGGAGTGTGGATGGCATACGGGCAGTCCTCATAGGCAAGCACCCGCGCGCCCCGTTCGGCGAGCAAGCGCCCGACCGCGAACATGATCTGGTGGTCAACGTGCTCGCCGATCCCCAGGGGGACGAACACCGTCCCGTTGTCGTCCCATTCGGGAAGGCTGCGGATCTCGTCGGCGATCAACATGACGAGGCCCGTCTCGACCGCTTGCGGCGTGCCGAAGAGCGACGGATCGGAGAGGTAACGGTCGCCACGATAAATCGCGTCGGGGTAGCCGAGCCAATGTGCCCGCGCGCCGAGGACCCCGACCGCGTCGCGGTCCTCCTCCTGGCGGCGCAGCACATTCTCCTCGACACCGGTCACGCCCCAGCGGCTGTGCTTCCACTTCGCAAAGTCCGTGATGATTTCATCCGGCACTTCCCCCGCGAAGACCGTGACAACGATCGGTTCGCATCCCTGGTCGGCGAGCAGCGCGACGGTGCCGCCGCAGGAGAGGACGACATCGTCGTAGTGCGGCGAAAGGAACATGGCCCGCGCCGTCGCGAACGGCGACGCACTCGAATGGCGATCTTGCACCTCAACCCCCTTCATACTCATGCGCGGCCCCGGATCTCGGAGATTTGAGGATACAGTGGCAGGGTCATATCGGTTCGCGTCTCTTGCGCGTGCGTCTCCTCCTCAGCGGGTTTGTAGAAGAGCGCCGTCATAACCCCCCAGAGCATCACAATATCGTAGACTGCCCAGAAGACATTCACCAGGATCACGCCGCTGTTATGCGCCAGCCCGAGAGCGAGACGCGTGAGGCCGTACACACTCGCGGCGGCGAGAAGCGTCATCACGGCGATCTGCCAGCGCACCAGCCGCCAGAAGACGCCGGTCTGGCGTGTTTTGGAGGTGACCGCGAAGGCGAGCTTGCGCCCGAAGCAGACGCTACCCACTGCGCTCGTCACGGCGGTGATCCAGATCGGGAACAACGCCAGGCTATGCTGCCGACCTCGCCACGTCGGTCGGCCCCATGCGACGACGACGAAGAGCAACTGATTGATGATGAGATACGGGAGCAGGTGGCGGAAGAACTCATTCGAGTAGGCGTGTACCGGCATCCAGCCGAAGAAGAGATAGAAGATTGGCGCCGCGAGATAGATGACGGCGAAGAAGCCCGAAAGGTAGCTCCACATCGTCCCGAAGTACATCAGCCGCTGGGCGAGCGAGAGCCCCCGCTGCACGAACGGGTTCTCGCGCAGCAGCACCTGGATCGTGCCCTGCGCCCAGCGCAGCCGCTGTTGCAGCGCGGTCCCCAGGTCCTCCGGTGCGAGGCCGACGCAGTGGGTCTCATTCGAGTACACGGACTTCCAGCCGAGCGCGTGCATCCGCATCGCCGTCGCCATGTCCTCCGTGACCGAGATCGTCGCCATCGGCATGACCGGATGCGCCTCGTCCGCGCGATCAACGTCCACGGCCAGCAATAACTCGCGCACGATGCCGATCGCGGCGAGCGGCGAGATGGTCCGCCCGGCCAGCACATTGAGTGCGGCGTCATCGCCGATGATCGCGTCCAGGCGGTCGTCCAGGTCGGCGGTATCGGCATTCTTGAAGTCGGGGATATCCGCTAATGCGGCGCGAATCTCCGCCAGATCGTCCATCACGAAAAGATTGGCGACCTCCTCGGCGCAGCGCTGAAAATCCCAGGTCACTTCCTGGATCGCTTTGCCCTTGCGCAGCGCGCGGCGCGCGTCATGCACCGCCATCTGTAAGACGCGCAAGCCCATACGGAGGTGCGGGTCGGCGTCGCGCGGCAACTCGTTCTCGGCGCTGCGCAGCATGTGGGTGGCGGCACGGAGCGTGCGCCGCACCCGCTCGTCCAGATCGCGGATATAGGAGGTGATGCCGACCTGCATCAGCGCCTCGCGCCGCACCACGGCATTCGAGCCGCAGAAGAAGGCCGCATTCCAACCATCTTTGCCTTGCTGGATCGGCCCGTAGAAGAGCGGCGCCTGGCTCCCGAAGGGGTCGCCCTTTGGGACGTTGTAGAAGTATTGCGTCGTCTGGAGGAAGCCGACGCGCGGATCGCGGAAATATCCGAGCGTCCGGTCAAGGAATTCGGGCGAGGCGATTTGGTCGGCATCGAGGAAGAGGATGAATTCGCCGTCCGTCTGATGCAGCGCATTGATAACGTTGCCGGCCTTCGCGTGGCGTGGCATATCCTTCCACGCCTTGGAGCGGGAAATGTAGTCCACACCCTCCTCCTCGGCGACTATGCGCATCTCGGGCCGCGCGCCGTCGTCGAGGATGTGCGTGATGTGGGGATAGCGGATCGCCTGGGCGGCGCGCGCGGTCTTGCGCACCAGTTCGACCGGCTCGTTGTACGTGCAGATGAAGACATCGACCAGCGCGTGCTCCGGCGGTGGCGGCGGCTCCCCGCGCTCGCGCAATTTCCACATCGAGAGGCAGAAGAGCGCGGTGTCCAGGAAACTGTATGTCTCCGCAGCGAGCAGCGGCACGGCGATCCACCAGTTGGCCCAATTAACCGTAGTTTGTTGACCAAAGGATGAGCTGGGAGGAGAATCAGGGCAGGAGGTGTTTGCCATGACGACGCGCTTGCCTGTCGAACCTGCCCCCGGCCCGCTCGAAGCCTTCGCGCAGCATTTCGATCCCCTCTTTACTC
>JBBRLR010000018.1:0-65258 GCA_038231255.1 Thermomicrobiales bacterium
AAGGAGGGAAAAAGAATCCTGGTCTCTTCCCTCCTTCGCGCTCTTCGCGCCTTCGTGGTTCAACTCCCCTCGCGTCAGGCGACGGTGCGGCCGAAGGAGCGGGCGGAGACGATCAGGGCGATGACCGCGAGGATGGCCGTGATCGCGATGCCCTTGACGACGCTCGCGTCGCCGAGGTGATCGTTGAAGATCGCGCGGGCCGCGTCCACTGCGTAGGAGAGCGGATTGATGGCGGCGATGCGGCGGAGCCAGACCGGGGCGAGGCTGAGCGGCAGCAGCACGCCGGAAAGCAGAAGCAGCGGCAGCGTGATCGTCGTGAGCAGCGGGGCAAACGCATCCTCGCTCTTCAGCCAGAGCGCGAGGGCGTATGAGCACGAGGCCATCAGTAGCCCAATCAAGGCGATCAGCCCCAGCACGACGAGTAGCCCTGCCGGATGGATCTCCAGCCCGAACGGCAGGGAGAGCAGAACGAGCAGCAGGGACTGAATGAGAAGAATGAGGATATCGCGCAGGGCGCGGCCCAACAACAGCGCGAACCTGCTCACCGGGGTGACCTGTAGCCGCTCCACCAGGCCGTAGCGCAGTTCCGCGATCAGCGTGAAGCCGACAAAGGCAGTACCGAAGAGTCCGAGCTGGATGAGCAGACCGGGAACAAAGATATTGTACGCGCCGCCCGACGGGAAACCGGGCGTTGTGACGATTGACTTGAGCAGCGGCGCGAATAAGAGCAGATAAAGGATCGGCTGGATTAGCCCGATCACGGTCCACGCCGGATTCCCGAGGGTGAGGCCGAGGTTGCGTTGGAACACGAGCCAGGTATCACGGAGGATTTTCATGAGTGCTCCCTTTCTTGATCGGCGAGATTACGCGGCCTGCTCGCGGAGCGAGCGACCGGTCTGGCGAAGGAATACATCGTCGAGGCTCGGTCGGGTGAGGGAGATCGTTCGCAGTTCGAGACCCGCGCCATCGAGCAGACGGAGGATTGCCGGCATCGCCGTCTCGCCGCGATCAACGTAGAGTCGGAGCGTGCCATCCTCCGAACCGGTTTCCCGGACGAAGGGCTGACCGCCGAGCAGATCGAGTGCGACTTGCGGGTCCCCGCTGATGCCGAGTGTGACGATGTCGCCGGCGATTTGCCGCTTCAATTGGTCGGGGGTCCCCTCGGCGACGATCCGCCCGTGGTCAATGATCGCCAGACGGTCGCAAAGGGCATCCGCTTCTTCGAGGTAATGCGTCGTGAGGAAAACCGTCGTGCCGCCATCGCGGAGCCGACGCACTTCGTCCCAAAGGCGGGCGCGACTCTGCGGATCGAGGCCGGTCGTCGGCTCGTCAAGGAAGAGCAGCTGTGGCGTATGGATAAGGCCAAGCCCAATATCGAGGCGTCGGCGCTGGCCCCCCGAATAGCTGCCCGTGCGCCGGTCAGCGCATTCCTCCAATTCGAGCGTCACAATCAACTCGGCCGCGCGCCGCTTTGCCGCCGCCGCGCTCATCCCGTACATGCGGCCCTGGAAAACGAGTTCGGCGCGGCCAGTGACGGCGGGATCGGTGCCGCCGCGCTGGCCGACGTAGCCGATCCGCTCGCGCACGCGCTGCGGCTCCCGGCGCAGGTCGCACCCGGCCACGGTCGCGGTGCCACCCGTCAGCGGCAGCAGCGTCGCGAGCATCCGCAGCGTCGTCGTTTTCCCCGCGCCGTTGGGGCCGAGGAAGCCGAACAGTTCGCCCGCCTCGACGCGTAGATCAACCCCCGCGACCGCCTCGACATCGCCCCGGCGGGCCTTGAAGGTGCGGCGCAGGTCGTGCGTCTCGATGATCGCGCGGTGGCTGTCCGGGCGCTCATTGTGGCTACGCATCATGGTCCGTCTCCTTTCGATGCTCGTCAGTCTCTGTCATTTTCGTCGTTCCACCGCGATCACTCACGACCGTCGCTCCTTCGCTGATCGTGTAGGACGGCCATGCCAATGTTCCGTCTCTGATCTCTGCGATAATTTCTCGCACCCACCGCACTTCGGCCTCCCGCTGCGCCAGCGCGAACTCCTCCTCCAGCAGAAAAAGCCGAGGAACATTCAACCGCTCCCTGACGGAGCCGAGTGTGAACTGCCGCTCCTCGATCTCATCATCGAGGCGGCGCGCGCGTTCTTCGAGGAGCGCGATTGTTTCGGTGGGGGAAAAATGCGCGATGAAGCAGAGCGCCGCCGCGAATTGCGTGTATTCCGTCGCTGGCTTGCTCATCAGTTCGCGGTGCCAGCAGCCGAATTTCGCGCGGCCCGCCTCGGTCAGGGCGTAGACTGTCCGCTCCGGGCGGCGGCCCTCGCGCTGCGTCTCCTGCGGCACGATCAGCCCGTCGCGCTGGAGTGTCTCGACGACCGTATAGAGCGACCCGCGATTGAGTTTAATACTGTGCTCCAAGCCGCGCGCGCGCATCAGGAAGTCCATCTCATACGGGTGCGTCGGTCGCTCCGCGAGCAGTGCCAGCACCGCGAGCGCGAGCAGGTTGGAGCCGGATCGTTTCGTTGCCATCTTCTTTACCGAATCCTCGCCCAATAGTCGTCACCGATTAGTTGTATACAACTATACGCGACTCGTTGGGCATTGTCAAGTGCAGTACTACGCACTATGCGGGGTAGCAGCGCGATCACGCATTACGTCGTTTATGATGCAGGCAGGGCCCGTGCCGATCACGGGCGCGGAGAGCATGTTCAAGAGTTCTGTGCTACAGGAGGAGTGACCGGATGCTCCCTTTTCCGACTCGTATCATCCCGGTGACGACGACCTATCTGCGCATCCCGACGCGCGGCGACTTTCGCCCCGCGTTTATTGAGAACCCGGATCTCCTTGTCCTCGAGGCGCGCGAACCGTCCGTCCCGTTCTATCGCTTCCTGTACGATGCGGTCGGGCGCGACTTCGCCTGGATTGACCGCCTCACATGGACGGACGAACAGTATTGGGCATATCTCTCGCGACCGACCACGACCGTGCTCGTGCTGTACTTCCGGGGTGTACCCGTTGGCTACATAGATTTGGATGCGTCTGCGGGGGCGGAAACGGAAGTGGTCTACTTTGGCCTCGTCCGCGCCATGCATGGCCGGGGTTTCGGGAAGCATCTGCTTTCTGCCGGTGTACAGCGCGCCTTCGACGATAGCGCGGAGCGGGTCTGGCTGCACACCTGCACGCTCGATGGGCCGCACGCGCTCGCCAATTATCGGGCGCGCGGCTTCATCTCATACAAAACGACGACGCAGGACGAACCCGTGCCACTCGATTGGCAGCCGCCCGCACCGACGGCAAGAGGAAACGGGGATTGAGTGCAGAGGACGCAGAGAGGAGAGAAAAACCGCATACGTCAAGACGGAACCACCCGTAGGTTCATCAAAATTTCATCTTCCGGCGATACGCTCGGATCGAAGATCGTGAGGAGCGTACCATTTGCGTATCCTGGTCGTGGAGGATGAACATCGGATCGCCGCCTTCCTCAAGCGGGGGTTGGTGGAGGAAGGCTACGCGGTTGATGTCGCGTACGATGGTGACGAGGCGCTGGATTGGCACGCCATCGCCCCGTACGACCTCATCGTCCTCGATGTGTTGCTGCCCGGTCAATCCGGCATCGCGGTCTGCCGCACGCTGCGTCAGCGCGGCGTTCACACGCCAATCCTCATGCTGACCGCGCGGGATGCGATCGAGTCCCGCGTGGCTGGCCTCGACGCGGGCGCGGACGATTACCTGACCAAACCTTTCGCCTTCAGCGAGCTGCTTGCCCGCATCCGTGCGCTCCTGCGCCGCGAGCCGGGTGCGCGGTCGCTCGTGCTCCAGATCGCCGATCTTACGCTCGACCCGGCAACGCATATCGTGACGCGAGCGGGCGCGACGATCCCGCTCGCAAACAAGGAATACCAGATCCTCGAATACCTGCTGCGCAACGAGAACCGGGTGCTGACGCGCATGATGATCGCCGAGCACGTCTGGGACTATGAGTTCGACAACGCGAGCAATGTGATTGACGTGCATATCCGCGCGCTCCGGCGCAAGCTGGACGACGACTATTCGGTGAAACTGATCCACACCGTCCGGGGCGTCGGCTACCGGCTCGCCATTGGGGGCGAAGGGTAGATGCGCCGTGTGCGGACGAGTCCATACTGGCAATCATTGCGCCTGCGGCTCACCTTCTGGTATGTCGCGTTGCTCGCGGTCATCCTCCTGCTTTTCAGCGGTATTCTCTACCTGCGGCTGACGATCACCCTCCATGACAACCTCGATGATACTCTCCTCAACCGGGCGAATCTCCTTGCGGGGACGATTACGAGCGAAAATGGCATCCCCCGCCTCAATTCCACCCGCCTCCCACTCGACGCCAACCAGGGCACCCAGTTCATCCGCCTCTACGACGCGGCAGGCAACCTCGTCACGGACATCGCCGCCGTCAATGGGGCGGCGAGCGAAGCGCCAATACCCACGTTGATCGCCGATGTCGCGGTAGCGCTACGCGGCACGACATCCATTCGCTCGACGAACGTGGACGGTGAGCATCAGCGCGTGCTGACAATGCCACTCCGCCCCACCGCGCAAGGCGTGCTGCAAGTCGGCCTCTCGGAAGATGATCTCCACGAGACGGTACGGACGCTCTTCACTATCCTCGGTACTCTCATACCATTCATGTTGCTGATCGCCAGCGGCGGGGGACTTTTCCTCGCCCGCCGGGCGCTCTCCCCAGTGGACCGGATGACACGGGCGGCGTGGGAGATCGAAGCGACCGATCTCCACCAGCGTCTCCCCGAACCGCCCACGCACGACGAGATCGGGCGTCTCGCGCGTACATTGAATGCCCTGATCGCCCGCCTCGAAGCGGCGTTCGCGCGGCAACGCCAGTTCACGGCCGACGCCTCGCACGAGCTGCGCACACCACTGACGATCATGCGCGGCGAACTGGATGTGACGCTCCGGCGCGAGCGCGACGCGGGCGAATACCGCGAAACGCTCGTGACCGTCCACGATGAAGTAGCGCGCTTGCAGGACCTCGTCGCGGACTTGCTCCTGCTCGCGCGCAACGACGAGCCGACACCGCCGCCGACCACCATTGTTGATCTCGGCGCGGTCGCGACGCTGGTCGTGGCGCACCTCCAACCCCTCGCACACGCACGCGGTCAAGCGCTGACACTGGCGGCGAATCCCGCGACGGTCTATGGAGTCGCCAGTGATCTGGAGCGTCTTGTGCGCAATCTTGTGGAAAACGCGATCCGCTATACGCCCGAACAGGGCGCGATTACCCTCAGGGTGTGGCGCGATGGTGCGAGCGTGCGCACAACGGTCGAGGATACCGGCTCCGGCATTGATCCCGCCGCGATCCCGGACCTCTTCAACCGCTTCACGCGCGCGGACAGCGGGCGCAACCGGGCGGCGGGCGGCACCGGGCTTGGCCTCGCGATCGCGCAGGCCATCGCACACCGTCATGGCGGCGCGATCGGTGTCACAAGCGCCGTCGGGAAGGGGAGTGTCTTCACGGTCACCTTACCCGGCTCTGGATGAATTTTGACTTCATTTCCAGTTCATCGTCATTTCAGTTCGCCACGGCATACTGCGCGTGGTGAACGATCGCACCACATGCCAGATTGGTGGCATGGCAGATTCATGAATGTGTCGGTTTGCAAACCCTGAGTTGTGTGACAGCCGCATGCAAAGTGCGGCACAAGATGAACAAGGAGTAGTGATAATGACGATGCGACGCAAGATTGCTGCCGGTCTCGGCGGCTTGACACTGATGCTCGGTACACTGGGCGGCGCGGCTGCGGTCGGCGCCGCAACCAACCACCCTGTCACTCCAGCGGCTGCCGTGCAGTCCGGTCAATCGGATGGCGAGACAGCAGACGGGCCGGACGCGACGGACGGTCAGGATGCGCAGGACGCCTCCGGTGCACAGGATGTGCCCGAAGCAGGAGACACACCCGACGCCACCACTACGACGACCGGACAGGACACGGATAATGTCCAGGATGGCTCCGGCCAGGAGGTGGAAGACAGTCCGACCGATATGCCGGTGACAACGACCCCGTAATGACAACACGGTAGAGGCGGTTTCAAGCCTCACCCCCGCCCCTCTCCATCGCCGAACAAACCTGACGCATTTCGTGATTACTTGGCGATGGAGAGGGGCGCGGGAGCTTCGCCCTCAGCGGTGGAGAAGGCCGACGCACGATCTCATACACCTGTTTCATCGCGTTCGCGCACATAATGATTTGGCAAAAGGTAGTAGGGGTATGGCGAGAAGATGGGAGGTAGCGGCGGGCCTGTCAGGGAAAGGCATCCTCGGCATGATTTCTGCGAATGCTGTCTCGTACTATTGGCCCGCTATCCATCGCCAAAGGAGAAATCTCACATGTCCCCGATGCGCCTCCGTCTACTCTCCGGCCTCTTCGGCCTCACGCTTGCGCTCATGCTGAGTGCATGCAGCCTCGGCATCAGTTCTTCGTCGCCGACCAAAGCCGACACGCCCGCCCCGACGCCCGCGCCGACAACGGCTCCCTCTTCCGGTTCGGCGACGCCCGCGCCCACGGCCACGGCTGTCGCGAGCGGCGCGATCACGGTGGGGACGAGTACGACGGGCAGCGCGACCGCCGCGATCACGAGTTCGACCGCCAGCACGACAACCGCGAATGCCTCCGCCAACGGCACGCCAGCCACGAATGTGATCAATCCCCCCGTGTCGGCGTCCGGCCAGCCGCTTTCCGTCGCGCAGATCAACCAGAAGGTGCGTGCGGCAGTCGTCCAGATCACCAACAATCAGAAGGTGCAGGGGAAGTTCGGCGCCTCGAATGGCGCCGCCGTTCCCGCCGGCGTCGGCACCGGATTCATCTTCGATAAGCGCGGCTATATCCTAACGAACAACCATGTCGTCGAGGGCGCAAGCTCGCTCACCGTCGCGACGACGGACAACAAAACGTATGATGGCAAGATCGTCGGCACGTATCCGCAGGGCGATCTCGCGGTCGTGCAGATCGTCGGCAACGGCGACCTGCCGACCGTCGTGCTCGGCGATTCGAGCAAGTTGCAGGTGGGCGATCCCCTGGTCGCGATCGGTAATGCGCTCGCTCTTCAAGGTGGGCCGACCGTCACGGCGGGCGTTGTGTCCGCGCTCGGCCGGGTGGAGCAGGAGCCGGGCAGCGGATCGAATAGCGCGAGCGGCCCCTTCCTCGTGGACCTGATTCAGACGGATGCGGCGATCAACCCTGGCAACAGCGGCGGGCCGCTCCTGAACGTGGCGGGCCAGGTCGTCGGCATCAACACATTGGGCAGCACGCAGGCGCAGGGGATCGGCTTCGCGATCTCGATTAACTCGGCCAAGCCCGTCGCGGACGCGCTGATCGCCGGCCAGCCGGTACCGCGTCCCTTTATTGGCGTCACGACCGGCTCGCTCAACCCGCAGCAGGATGCGCAGTTAAATCTGCCCGCGAATACCGGCGTCGGCATCGCCACCGTGCAATCGGGCACACCCGCCGATAAAGCGGGGCTGAAGACGAATGACGTCATCACCAAGTTCGATGGGCAGACCGTCCAGGGTGAAGAAGGCTTCATCGGCCTCCTGCTCAGTCACAAGCCGGGCGACACGGTGACGTTCACCATCCTCCGCAGCGGGCAGCAGCAGGAGATCAAAGTGACGCTCGGACAAGCGCCGACCAGCTAATCGCGCCGACCATCGAAGGATGAAACACCGCGCCGCCTTATACGAGGCGGCGCTGTTGCGTCGCTACGGCGCATGTTGGCACCGGCTATGCAATAACGGCCCTACAATCTTCTTTCTGGTAGGTTTCTTCGCGAGTACAGGGGTGCAAATGACGACGACACACGGAATTCCCGTAGACGACATGCCGCAGCACGATCCCGCACACCGGACGGTCGTCGAACATTACCGGCGACAAATCCGGGGCACCGGGCGCGAGGCGCGCTTCCTGATCGCCCTCGCCTTCTTCCTCACCTTCGGCGTCGTCCGGTTCATCACCTATTCCATCCGCTACCACTGGCTTCCGTTCCTGCACGACAACGTCACGAAGGGCGGCCTGCACATCCACCACTTCGTCTACGGGATCATCCTGCTCCTCATCGTCGGCTACGTCGCGCTCGCCTTCCCGGAGCAGCGGGGGAAACGGCTGATCCTGCTTTCCCTGCTCTACGGCATCGCGGCGGCGCTGACGCTGGACGAGTTCGCGATCTGGCTGAACCTGGAGGATGTGTACTGGGCGAAGCAGGGGCGCGAGAGCCTCGATGCGGCGGCGATCGTCGCCACGCTCTTCCTCCTCGCGGGCACGGGCGCGCCCTTCTGGTCCGCGTTGTGGAAGGACCGTACGCGTCGCGCACCATGACTTTACCGCCTTGGGATGCCCTTCCTCTGCGCTGGCACGTCGCTTGCTAAAGACACAGGCGTTGGTAGTTACCATGTGACAGTCCATGATGCGTTATCAATTTGTTCTACAGGCATGAGCCAAATGTACGTACACTTGCATGAGAAAGGAGAGGAAGAGGCGATGACTATCTCGCAACGCCCCCCCGCCGTGTCGGAAGACGACGAGGATAGGCCGAAATTCACGGGGAGGGGTCCCGCGCTCGAACCCTCCATTACCGAGGGATCGTTCGACACGTCCGTGCCCGATGCGGATTACCGACTCGGCGACCGGCGGACGGACAAGCCGCAGCCGAAAGGGATCAAGAAGGTCCTCGCCGTCCTCGGCCCCGGCCTGATTACCGGCGCCTCCGACGACGATCCCTCCGGCGTCGGCACCTACTCGACCGCCGGCGCGGCGACGGGCTACCGCTATCTCTGGACGGCGATCATCACCTATCCGTTGCAGGCGGCGATCCAGGGCATGTGCGCGCGCATCGGCCTCGTCAGCGGCAAGGGACTTGCCGCGACGATCAAGCAGCACTACCCCAAAGGGGTTTTGTATCCGATCGTGCTGCTTTTGATCTGCGCGAACACCTTCAATGTCGGCGCGGACCTTGCCGCGATTGCCGCCGGGATCAACCTGCTCGTGCCCGTGCCGATCCTCGTGTTGATCCCCCCCATTGCCATCGGCCTGATCCTGCTCCAGGTATTCGCGAAGTATCAGACGATTAACAAGATATTCAAGTGGCTCTGCCTCGCCCTGCTCGCCTATGTCGCGACGGCATTCGTCTCACACGCTAACCTCGCCGATGTCGCGAAGGGCACGCTCATCCCGAAACTGCCGCGCACGAAGGACGACATTGCGCTGATGATTGCCATCCTCGGCACGACGATCTCCCCGTACCTCTTCTTCTGGCAGGCGGGTCAGGAGATCGAAGAGCAGAAGGCGGAGGGCAAGACGACCGTCGCCGAGCGGCAGGGGGCAACGCGCCAGGAGATCGCCAATCGCAAATTGGATGTCAACCTCGGCATGCTCGCCTCCAACCTCGTGATGTATTTCATCATCCTGACAACCGCCGCGACGCTTCATGTGCAGGGCAAGACGGACATCAGCAGCGCGACGGATGCGGCCTCCGCGCTTCAGCCGCTGCTCGGCTCATACGCCAAGATTCTCTTCGCCATCGGCATCATCGGCGCGGGCCTGCTCGCCATCCCGGTCCTGACCGGCTCGACGGGCTACACCGTCTCGGAGGCGTTCGGCTGGCGGCATGGGCTGGATGAGAAGGTGACGCGGGCGAAGGGGTTTTACGGCATCATCATCGCCAGCACCATCGCCGGGATGCTCTTCAATTACTTCGGCCTCGACCCGATCAAGGCGCTCGTCTACAGCGCGACGATCAACGGCATCACCTCGCCGCCACTCCTGCTACTCATCGTCCTGTTGAGCAATCGCCGGTCGGTGATGGGCAAATATACGAACCGTCTGTGGAGTAACATCTTCGGCTGGGCGGCGGTCGCATTGATGACGACCGCGACCATTGCCTACTTCGTCACCCTCTTCATCTGAAAGGGATAGCATCGTGGAGAATACAACACCCGGGAACGTGGACAAGATCGCCATCAGCGAGGGCGCCGAGGTTTACGGCAGCGACGGCAAGCAATGGGGTAGAGTCGAGGCGGTCGGCGCGAAGTACCTGACGATCGCCGAAGGGCTGTTCGGCCAGCATGAGTACCACCTGCCGATCGGTCTCGTCTCTTGCGGGGATGCAGACCGCGTCGAACTAAGCGTGCCGCTCGTGGACGCCAAGGCGCAGGCGCTGACGGACGAGCCGGAAGATGAGCCGATCTTCGGGGAAAGCGTACCGATCCCCCCGGAGGAGATGGAAGCGGTCGGCATCCCTGAGCCTGAGCGCGCGGCGGTCGGCGCCGGTGAGGATCGGGAAGAAACCGAGCGAGTCCGCCGGGCGAAGGGGATGGGTTAGGCCGTGGATGCTACCGAACTCATCATCGAATGGCTTGCGGACGCCTCGGAGACTGCAGAGGAGGCGGGAACGCAGGCGTCGGTCGGCGACTGGCTGGCGCACGCCGACGACCCGGCGGGCGACGCGGGGGAGTGGATCACGCTGCACGAGTTGAACGAGCTGCGGGAGTACCTCGACGGGCAGATACGGAATCACGGCGAGCTCAAGCGGCTGCGGGAACACCTGGCGCAGTGGGCGGCGCAGGCGGCGCCGCGCGAGGTGAGCGACGTGAAGGGGATGATAGACTGGTCCCTCGGTCAGGTGGACTGGCGCGCGGTGCATGCGTTCCTCGCGACGGAGGCGGGCGTGGCGGCGCAACGCGAGGCGAAGGAAGAAGCGAGCGAGACAAATCGCGTCCGGTGAAGGCCGATTCGGGCCAGCGAAACGGTACATACGCATCCGTCCGGGCAAATGATCGTGTTGCGCCGCCCCCGCCCGCGTGCTATCATCGAAGGCACGTCGGGGAGTGGCGCAGTCTGGTAGCGCACACGGCTGGGGGCCGTGTGGTCGCAGGTTCGAATCCTGTCTCCCCGACCACTTCTTTAAGGACTAAGCGAAAAGGACTAAGGACTAAGTGCGAGGATTCCTCGCTTAGTCCTTAGTCCTTAGTCCTTAGTCCTTTCCCGGAGGGAAGCCTCGTGAGCAAGGAACGCGTCGTCATCGCCGACGACGAATCCATCATCCGCATGGACCTGCGCGAGATGCTCGGTGGCCTCGGCTACCAGGTGGTCGGCGAGGCGGCAGACGGGCAAACGGTGCTCGAACTGGCGCGCACGCTCCGCCCCGACCTCGTCATCATGGACATCAAGATGCCCGAACTGGACGGCATCACCGCTGCCGAGACGCTGACCGAGGAGAAGATCGCGCCCGTCCTCCTCCTCACCGCCTTCAGCGAGCAGGAACTGATCCAGCGCGCGACGCAGGCGGGGGTGTCGTACTATCTCGTCAAGCCCTTCCGGGAGGCGGAACTGCTACCCGCCATCGAGATCGCCCTCGCGCGCTACCGCGAGTTCGTGGACCTCCAGCATGAAGTGACCGATCTCAAGGACGCGCTCGAAACGCGCAAGGTCGTCGAGCGCGCCAAGGGCATCCTGATGGAGACGCAGGGGCTGAAGGAATCCGAAGCCTTCCATCGCATCCGCAAGGCGAGCATGGACAGCCGCAAATCCATGCGCCAGGTAGCAGAGGCGATCCTCCTCACCTACGAGATGAACATCGGCACGGGGGGACGCAGTAACGAGTAACGAGAAGGCACATGGATGGCACGGATCTGGTATGAACTGTGGACACTGGATACTGGCAACATGGTTGCTGACTACAATGCTGAAGCTGACACACTCGCGGAAGTGCAGGCGTGCGTAGCGGCATACGGGCCCGAAGCGGTTTCCGATTGGGCACTCGCGCGTAACGGTGACAGCGAGACCGATTTCCAGCACATCGCGGAAGGCGATGCACTCGCGGACCTCACCCTGCACACCTGCGCCGGTGCCGCATAGGTCTCGCATTCGTACGTCACCATCATCGCTAACTCACGAGCACGCGCCGAATCGTGGACTCATCTCAGGGTGTGCCACTGGCGCGCGGCGTGCCGGCGCGGGCGCTGCCGCTGGCGGCGGGGATGATTGGCGGCGGGGAGCCGGTCGCGCTCGCCGGTTGCGGGACGAGGAAGAGCGTGTCGCGGCTCTGGAACATGTCAATCCAGAGGCGGCCGCGCGCCGGGTCGGGCGCGAGCGCAATGTCCGCGATCAACACGCCCTTGCTGCCGACCGTCGCCGTCCGGCTCGTCACGGCGGTCGCGTAGGTCGGCAGGAGCATCTGCTGCGAGCGCACGAGGCGGTAGCCGGTCAGTCGCTTGACGAGTTCCGGGGCGTCCGCCGCTGCGTCCGACGGGGTGGTGTAGACGAGTGCAACGTGCATCGTGCGCCGGAAGTTGCCCGCGTCGGTGTAGCCCATCGCCTGCGACTCCGAGACGTGCAATGTGCCCCAGCCGCGCGTCGTCGCGGCCAGTTGCTGCGGCGGGAGGACCGCCTCGACCGCAGCGAATGCCCCCGGTTGGAACGTCGCCATGCTCGTTACCGTGCCGAGCGCGGTGGCGAGGGCGCGCAGCGTCGCGCTCCCGTCCAGCGCCGCCACCCGCTTCGACTCGGCATCCAGCGCGGCGGCGATCAATTCCGTCTTCGGCGCGGCGGCGATCCGCTCCATGCTGGCGGCAACGCGGTTCATCCGACCGAGCGCGAGACGACCGCGCGGGTCCGACAGATTCAGTTCGCCATCGCCGCGCACGGTGTAATAGGGTGTGCCGCTCTGATCGGCAAGGGCGTAGCCGCCCGCCTGCAACCGGGCGATGATCGTCTCCGCATCGAACGCGCCTTCCATGCGGGAAAAGTGATCGGGTGGTTGCCCGGCGCTGATCTCGCGGTCCACCTGATACACGTCGTAGCCGAAGGCGTCCCGATACTCCGCTTGGCTCGTGCCGGTGAACTCGCTGACGTAGCAGCCATTCATCGCGTTCGCGTAATCGGTCGCTTTGATATTTTGCGCTTGCAGGTCTCTAAAGGCGCGGACGGTGTCGTAGCCGTAAAGTTTCCGCACCGCGCCGAGGTTGGCGAAGGTCAGCGTCCCTTTCCAGCGGGCGAGGAAATTGAGCAGCCCGCCGGTCAGGTCCTGCACATTCGGGACGAAGCTGATCATGCGGAGCAGATCGGGCAGCGGCGCGCCTTGCTTCGGCGTTGGGAAGATCGTGCCGACTGGATTTTTCGCGGGCGCGTCTGTGGGAATCACCACAACGCCCGTCGCTACCGGCTGACTCCCACTGCTCGCAGTCGTCGCCGTACGGGCGGGGCGAAACGTCGTCTCTCCCTCCGGCCCGCGACATGCCGCGACGACCGCCGCCAGCGCCCCCGCTGCCGCGCCGAGCAGCGCCCGCCGCCCGATCTCCATAATGCCCTCCTGAGTAGACAGTAGACAGTAGTCAGAACGGATCGGATTCTACTGACTACTGACTACTGTCTACTTCCCATGATCGTTTGCCAATCGCGCCGCCCGACCTCTTCGAGGAGGCGGTGGTTCGTCATGTCGAGGTGGATCGGTGTGACGCTTATCTTGCCTTCCTGGATGGCGGCGATGTCCGTCCCCGGCTCGGCATGGCCGCCCGGCATCTCGCCGCCGACCCAGAAATAGCGTCGCCCCGCCGGGTCCGCGCGCTCGATTAATTCGTCCGCGTAGATGCGCCGCCCGGCGCGCGTCACCACCACACCGTTGATCGCGTCGGGCGGCACGGCGGGCACATTGACATTAAGCAGGAGATCGGGCGCGACGCTGGTGCGCGCGATGTCGTCGACCAGCGCGGCGGCGAAGCGGGCGGCGGCGGTGAACTCCCACTGCGGCGCGTCCCAGTGCCCCGCGAGTGAGACGGCCACCCCCGGCACCCCGCCGATCACTCCGGACATCGCCGCCGCGACGGTGCCGGACATGATGATGTCGTCCCCCATGTTCGCGCCCTTGTTGATACCGGAAACGACGAGGTCGGGCCGCCGCTCCAGGAAACCGAGCAGCCCGATCGCCACGCAGTCCGCCGGGGTGCCGTCGCAGGCGTGAGCGGGCGTGCCGTCCGGCAAGTGAACATCGGAAATCCGCAGCGGCCGGTCGAAGGTGCGCTGATGGCTGCCCGCGCTCCAGTTGCGGTTCGGCGCGAGTACGACGACCTCCGCGACTCCCTTGATCGCCGCCACGAGCGCGTGCAACCCTTCGCTATCTATCCCGTCGTCGTTCGAAATGAGTACGAGCACATGCCACCCCTTCCCATCGTGACCGAGCAACATGATACACTGCCCCCGGTGCAATCGTAGAGGCGAGACGTATGGGGCGCAACACGATGCAGCATTTTCGCAGGCCGAACGGCAACGAGATGTTCGCCCTGCTCCTCATTTTTGCGACGCTCCTGACCGCGTGGTGGACCGATTTCCGGCCCCGTCCGGGCGCGCCGGACCCCCACGCGCCCGCGCCGATCGCGCGCACTCCCGCCACGCAACCAATGATCGAAACCACCGATCCGCAGGCGGGTGTCCATACGCGGCTGACGCTGGAGGCGAACCCGACGGCGGTGCGGCGGGAACTGCAAATGGTGCGCGAGATGGGCGCGTCGTGGATCGTCGAGTATTTTCCCTGGCTCTATCTCCAACCAAATGGGCCGGATGACTACGACTGGAAGCATGCCGACCTCGTGATCGGCGAGGCGCACCGGCAGGGGTTAACGGTGATCGCCCGCATTGACGGCGTCCCGGCGTGGGCGCGACCGGCGGATACCAGTTGGAAGTATCTCGACGCGAGCGGTTACCCGGCCTACGCGCGGCTCGTGGCGGCCTTCGCGGCGCGCTACCGGGGGCTGGTGACGCAGATCGTTGTCTGGAACGAGCCGAATCTGTCGCTCGAATGGGGCCTGCGGCCCGTGGACCCGGCGGGATACGCGGCGATGCTGCGGGCGGTCTATCCGGTGGCGAAGGCGGCAAACCCGGAGATCGAAATTCTCGCGGCGGGCCTCGCGCCGACCACCGAGCCGGATGGTTCCCCACTCGGCCTGAACGATCTCACCTATCTCGGTCGGCTCTACGACGCGGGCGCCGCGCCCTACTTCGACGCCCTCGCTCTCCACACCTACGGCGGCACCCATCCGCCCGACGCCGATCCCGGCAGCGATCCGCGCACCTGGCGGCACGCCGAGCAGGTGCGCGCCTTAATGGTGGCGCACGGCGACGCCGCCAAACCCGTTTACCTCACCGAGGGCGGCTGGAACGACAGCCCGCGCTTCGATGGCGCGGTGCGGCCCGCCGACCGTGTCCGCTACACCGTCGCTGGCTACCGGTATGCGCAGGAGCACTGGCCATGGGCGCGGAGTGTTGCACTCTGGCAGTTCCGCCTGCCGCTCGCGACACACACCGCGCAGGACAACTGGACCTTCGTCACGCCGGACTTCCTGCCCAAGCCCGTCTACCTCGAAGTGCAGAAGGCGCTCCGACCGGCGAAGGAAGGTGGCGCGTGACTGATGCTTCCCCTGCCCGCAACTCTCTCGAAGCAATCATCGCCATGTTCGTCGCGCTCATCCTGATCGTCCCCTTCGTCGGTTTCCTCCACGATGTACGCGACGATGGCCGAGTGCATGACCGGGCATGGGAACGAATACAGAAGACCAAGACGCTGCGCGTCGGGATGGATGCGGGCGTGCCGCCCTTCGCGATGCCGGGGAACGGCGACATCCAGGGGTTCGATGCCGACCTCGCGCGCGATCTCGCCGACCGTCTCGGGCTTGCTGTGACGATCATCAACACACCGTCGGACGCGCTCTACGATGCCCTGCTCACGGGCACGGTAGATGCCCTGATCGCCGCACTGCCGGTGACGCCGGAGTTTCGCCGAGAGGTCGCCTATTCCGCGCCCTATATCGAGATGGGCGAACGGGCGATTATTCGTGTGGGCAGCGACATCCGCGTGCCCGCCGATCTCGCGAACCGCCCGGTCGGCGCGGAACTTGGCTCCGATGGCGACCTCGCGGCGCGGTCGCTCGCCCGTCAGGTGCCAATCCGGTTGCAAAGCGCCTACGATTCCGGCAACGCCGCCCTCGCGGACCTCCGCAGCGGCGCATTGGACGCGGTCGTACTGGACGGCATCGCCGCCCGCCATGTCGCCGCAACCGATCCATCGCTCGTCATGCTGCCCGACCCGGCGCTCTCGAATGGCTACGTGATCGCGACGAAGCAGGATGCCCGCACCTTGACGATGACCCTTGCCCGCGCCCTCGACGAAGCGCGCGCGTCGGGCGTCCTCATCCGATTAGAAACGCGTTGGCTCGCTGGGGACTAACGCGTGGTGAGTGCTGAGCGCCCTCGTTACTTGTTACTCGCTACTCATTATTGGCTTCGGTAGAATCGCCGCGCGTTTCCGGCCCAGAGTTTGCGCTTCGCCGCGTCCGAAAGGTGGACGGTGAGGGTATCCAGCGTTTCGGCCCAGCGGCGGTATGGCGCGGCGTTGAGGACGACGGGCCAATCCCCGCCGTACAGCACGCGATCTTCGCCGAAGACTGCCAAGACATGCGCGACGTACGGCGCGAGGTCGTCTGGCGTCCAGTTGGCGGGGTCGGCCTCCGTCACCATGCCGCTGATCTTGCAGCAGACATTCGGGAGCGCGGCCAGTTCGGCCATCCGCGCGCGCCACGGGTCCAGGAGATGCCCCGCAATGTCCGGCTTGGCGATGTGATCGAGGACGAACCGGGTCTCGGGGCACTGGTGCACCAGTTCGATGGCGCTCCGCAGCTGCGAATGGTGGATGCACAGATCGCACGACAGGCCGAACTCCGGCAGCATCCGCACGGCGCGGACGAAATCAGGGCGGCTGGCGAAGTCGGGATCCGCTTCCCCCTGCGTCACCCGCCGTACGCCCCTGATGAGCGGCGAGATGTTGACCAGCGCGTCGAGATACGACCGGCATGCCTCACCATCTTCGAGCGGCGCCCAGGCGACAATCGCCTTGAGCAGATCATCGTCCGCCGCCCGATCCGCCGCCCAGCGCGCTTCGAGCAGCCCGTACGCGGGCGTCACTTCGACCTGCACGTAGACCATCGCCTCGATGGGCAGGCCCACTGTTTGCTCTCGATAGTCCGCGAGGCCGAAGGCCCGGTTCAGCTTCTTGTTCCCGTCCAACCACGGCATGCGGAACATCGTCGGGTCCCAGAGATGAACATGCGCGTCAACGATCGGCCCATCTGGCATGATTTACCTACCCCTGCCCCCCCTAAAAGGGCCCCCCCTAAAAGGAGGGCTTGACGTATCGCCCTACTGAGGCGGCCCCGTAACACCTCAATGTTTCAAAGGTTCACTCCCCTTCCCCGTTGGGAAGGGGTTGGGGGTTAGGGCCTATCCTTCCCCACCCAGCCTCAGAAATCAATCCCTTTTTGTGCGGTCATCCCTTGTAGGCGGTAGGGGTGCTTGATTTCTCGCATCTCGGTGACGAGGTCGGCGTATTCCACGAGGGCATCCGGCGCGTCCCGCCCGGTGATGATGACATGCTGCTTCGGCGGGCGTGCCCGGAGCGCCTCCAGCACCGTCTCGACTGGCAGCCAGCCGTAAATCAAGGGATAGGTCAGTTCGTCGAGGATGACGATGTCGTAGGACGGATCGCGCAACGTCTCCGCGCACCGCGCCCAGCCCGCTGCCGCGAGGGCACGGTCTTTCTCGATATTGTCCGATTCCCACGTAAAGCCGTCGCCGAGCGGGACGATCTCGACGCCAATCCGCTGTGCCGCCTGCACCTCGCCCCACTTGCCGCTGCTCGCCTTGATGAACTGGAACATCACGGCGCGCATCTCCCGTCCCCACGCCCGGAATAGGACACCCAAAGCGGCGGTCGTCTTCCCCTTGCCGTCGCCGGTGTTGACGATCACGAGACCGCGCTTCGGCGTCCGCTTCGCCTGCCGATCCGCCGCCAGCGCCGCACGTTTCTCCTCCCGCGTCCGCAACATCTCCGCATCCGTCATCCCCGGTTGCGCTTCGCGATCCTGCTTCCCGCTCACTTGTGCCAATACGCTTCTTCGTCATCCGGTGGGTAGGTCGTCTCGCCGCGTCTGACGATAGTGGTACCGTTGGACCAGCCCTGGGTTTCCGCGCGGAAGGTGACGATGCTCTCGCCTTTTGCATGGGCGTCGAATGCCGCTTTGTCCACGTAAACTTCGTAGTAATAGAGGCGGTTGGGGTCGGTCTCGTCGGTGATCACGTCGAAGCGGATCGTGCCGGGTTCGTTCTGACGCGCGCGGCGGGCATGTTCACCGGCCGCCGTCACGAAGGCATCGCGGTGCTCCGGCTTGACATCAACCTGGACGAGCAGCACGTACATGCGCGTTTCCCCCTCCTAATTCCTGCGTTACAGCGGACCGTTCCTTTCGCGATGATACCACGATGGATTGACGAACACCGCCGCCGCGCAGTACAGTTCCCACCAATTGAACGGCACTGGGGGAGCGCTGGCGCGCTGAGAGTGTGGGGAGACCCACAGACCCTTCGCACCTGATCCGGTTCGCACCGGCGTAGGGAAGTGGCAGACGGACGATCCGCCATCGCGCCTCCCCCGCCCACGGTTTGGAGGACGCACAATGACGGCCACACTGCCCGACATCGGCAAAATCTCCCCCGAAGTCTTCCAGCACCTCATCTTGCCGCACCTGGGCGCGCGGGATAGTCGCGTCCTCGTCCCGCCGCAGAATGGCGTGGATGTCGGCGTCATTTCCATCGGCGGCGGGCAGGTGATGGCGGTGACGACCGATCCCGTCTTCATCGTCCCGGCGTACGGCTGGGAGCGGGCGGCGTGGTTCGCGCTCCATATCCTCGCCTCGGACGCCGCGACCTCCGGCCTCAAACCGACCTACCTGACGATTGATCTCAACCTGCCACTCGCCATCGAGATGGACGGCCTGAACGCGATTTGGACGACGATCCACCGCGAGTGCGAACGCCTCGGCATCGCCATCGTCGCGGGACACACGGCGCGCTACGACGGCTGCGACTTCCCGATGGTCGGCGGCGCGACGGTGATGAGCGTCGGGCCGGAGGATTCCTATGTCGTGCCGACGATGGCGCAGGTCGGCGACGCGGTGATCGTCACCAAGGGCGCGGCAATCGAGGCGACGGGGCTCTTTGGCGTCTCCTTCCCCGCGCTCGTCGAGGAGAAATGCGGCAAGGAGATGGCCGAGGGAGCCGCAAACCTTTTCTGGCAGATGTCCGTCGTCGAGGACGCGATGACCGCCGTCGGCGTCGGTGTGCGGCACAACGGCGTGACGGCGATGCACGACGCGACTGAGTGCGGCGTCTGGGGCGGGCTGTACGAGATCGCGCAGGCGGCGAATGTCGGCATGCACATTGACCGCGCGGCGATCCCCGTCGCGGACGCCGCCCGCGCCGTCTGCGAGGCCTTCGCGATGGACCCGTACGCGGCGATCAGCGAGGGGACGCTGCTGCTTACCTGCCGCCCGGAAAAGGCGGACGCCGTCGTGCGTGCGCTGGCGGCGAAGGGGATCGTCGGCAGCGTCGTCGGCGAAACGTTGCCCGCCGAGCGGGGCATAACGGTCACGGAGGGCGGCGCGGATCGCCCGCTCGTCCACCCGCGCGTGGACCCGTTCTGGAATGCCTTCGGGCGAGCGATGGCCCAGGTGACGGGCCAATGAGTGGGCGTCTCGATCTTTCCGTCTACGTCATCCTCGACCGCGACTTCACGGCGGGCCGTGCGCTGGCGGAAGTCACGACGGCGGCGATCCGGGGCGGCGCGACGGCGCTGCAACTGCGCGACAAATCGAGCGACCTCCACCGCTTCTACGCGGACGCGACCGAGTTATTGGCAATCGCGCGGGCGGCGGGCGTGCCGCTGATCATCAATGACCGCGCGGACCTCGCCCTCGCCGTGGGTGCGGACGGCGTCCATGTCGGCGAGGACGATCTGCCGGTCGAGGCGACGCGGCGGCTCGTCGGGCCGGATCGGTTTGTCGGCGCGTCGGCGGGCAGCGTCGCGGCGGCGCGGGCGGCGATCGCGGCGGGCGCGGATCACCTCGGCGTTGGCCCTGTCTACGAGGCGCGTGCAACAAAGACCGATGCTGGCCCGCCCGTCGGCCTGACGCTCGTGCGCGACATCGCCGCCTTCAGCTCGCTCCCCATCGTCGGCATCGGCGGCATCACCGCCGAAAACGCGGGCGCGGTGATCGCCGTCGGCGCGGCAGGCGTCGCCGTCATCTCCGCCGTCGGCCTCGCCCCCGATGTCGAGGCAGCGACACGATCACTCGCACAATCCGTAGGGGCGATGCTCGAATCGCCCTCCCTCGGCGGTCGACAATGATGAGCACGCAATCTTCAGTCCTCGCGCGAGCGCTCACCATCGCCGGGTCCGATTCGGGCGGCGGCGCGGGGATACAGGCAGACTTAAAGACATTCTCCGCCTTCGGCGTCTACGGCATGAGCGTCCTGACGGCGGTCACGGCGCAGAACACTGTCGGCGTGCAGGGCGTCGAGACGCTGACGCCCGCCTTTATCCGCGCGCAGTTCGAGAGCGTCGTCAGCGACATCGGCGTGGACGCGCTCAAGACCGGGATGCTCGGCACCGCCGACGTCGTCGCGGCGGTCGCGGCGATGATCGCCGAGTCGCGGTTGACGAATCTCGTCGTGGACCCGGTGATGGTGGCGAAAAGCGGCGATCATCTGCTGGCGGAAGACGCGGTGAGCGCGCTGAAGACGCGCCTCCTGCCCCTCGCGCTCGTCATCACGCCGAATGTGCCGGAGGCGGAAACGCTCGTCGGCGGGCCGATCCGCACCCACGACGACATGCGAGCGGCGGCGAAGCGACTGCATGCGCTCGGCCCGCGCTGGGTCGTTGTCAAGGGCGGTCACATGGGCGGCGCAATCGTCACCGACCTGCTCTACGACGGTACATCCTTCCAGTTGCTCGACACGCCGCGCATCGACACGCCGCACACGCACGGCACGGGTTGCACCTTCTCCGCCGCGATGGCCGCCTGCATCGCCAAAGGCCAATCGGCACCCGACGCCTTCGTGGCCGCGAAACGATACACCTACGCCGCCATCGCCGCCGCCCCCGGTCTCGGCCACGGCCACGGCCCCCTGAACCACTCGGTGAAACCCTGAAACCGGGAGAACTGCGAGATGACCGAGACGTTTACGGAGACGATGCCTGTTCCCTCGACGCATTGCCACCATCCGAGCGCCTCGGTTTGAGACCACTCTCCTCGCGCACCATCGCCACGAACGCTACTACGCCGAAGCGAATTTCCGAACAGCATCGTCCTATGCCTCAGCGCGACCCTCGCGAATCAATTCCGCCGTGGTGACACCGAGGGGTTGCTGCCGCTCACGACGGGCAAGCATCCGCTCCATCATCGTAGGCGCGACGTGCGTTCTAGGTGAACTGCGGTATCACCGCGTCCATGAAGAGCCGGATGCCGTCGGTCTGCGGGAAGTCGGCGAAGCGGAGTTGCATGTGCGAAACGCCGAGCGCCGCCCATTGCCGAATCTGCTCCGCGACCTGATCCGGCGTGCCGATCAGCGAACTCTCCGAGGCGGTGTAGAAGCGGCTCTCCTTCGCCATCCGTTCCGCCGCGTCCTGCGTCGGCGCGATGGCGACGCACTCGCACTGCCACGTCTTCTTAATCGTGGCGAAATCCCGCCCGATCGCCTCGCAGTGGTCGCGCAGCACATCGAGTTTGTGCGCGTACGTCTCGCGCGCGCCGCCACCGTTCCACCAGTCGGCGTGCTTGGCGACGACGCGGAGCGTCAACTGCTCGCCGCTGCCGCCGATCATGATCGGCGGCAATGGGTCCGGCTTCGGGTTCAGATGGGCGTCTTGGACACGGTAGTACTTCCCCTCGTAGGTCACGTTGTCGGCGGTCCAGAGCCGCTTGGCGATCTCGACGGTCTCCTCCAACTGCGCGATCCGCACGGCGGGCCGGGGAAACTCCCAGTTGTACGCCCGGTACTCATCTTCCTTCCAGCCCGCACCGATGCCGAAGATCACCTTGCCGGGGATATAGGCACAGAGATTGGCGACCATCTTCGCCAGCAGCGCCGGGTTCCGGTACGATTGACACAGGACGACCGTGCCCCACGGCAGGGTCGGGTAGCGGGAAGCGAGGAAGGTGAGCGTCGTCCAGCACTCTGTGACGGGCGTCTCGACCGCCTGCCAGCGCGCCCACGGCAGCACATGGTCCGTCACCCACGCGGCGGCGAACTTGTCGGCGATTAGATCGAGCGTTTCCAGCGTCTGCCGAGTCATCGTTGCGTTGTCGCTCCCGTCCGCAGGGAACTCCGGCACCTTCCAACCAAACTCCACCCGTTCTGCCATCCGAACCACCTTCCGTTGAAATCGCTTGAACCGCAAAGGCGCAAAGGACGCGAAGAACGCAAAGAGGAGAATGAAAATGAAAGAACGTTGAGCGTCCGGCACGCATCATACCGCGTACCCCCTCTTCACGCGGTTCCCGTGCTATTCTCTTTTTCTTCTTTGCGTCCTTTGCGCTCTTTGCGCCTTTGCGGTTCAAGCGGTTTCGTCCGGCTTCACGAAAGGAATGGGCGGGTGAAGATTACGAATGTCACGCCGTGGATCATCAATGGGCCGGCCGAGAATGCGGGCGTCGCGATACCGGACGACCGACCGACGACGCGGCAGTACGTCTTCGTGCAGGTGGAGACGGACGCAGGGCTGACGGGCTGGGGCGAGATCACGACTTATCCCGGCCCGGTGGCGAATCCGGCGATCTGCGGCATGCTGCGCGAAGTGAGGCCGTTGCTCGTCGGGCAGGAGGCGAACCGGATCGAGGCCGTCTGGCAGCGCATCTTCCAAGCCTTCACCTACGTCGGCTCGCGCGGCGCGACGACGGCGATGATCAGCGCGATTGACATCGCCCTCTGGGACATCAAGGGGCAGGCGCTCGGTGTGCCGATCTACGAATTGCTCGGCGGCGCGGTGCGCGAAACAATCCCGCTCTACACGCACTACGGCTATTCGACGAGTATTGACGAAGTTGTGCAGGGCGCGCTGACCGAGGTGCGCGCGGGCGTCCGGGCGATCAAGACGGACCCATTCTTCGCGGAGCACTTGCCGAAGAGCATTGCCTACACTGACGGTCAGATCAGCGCAGCTGGGGAGCAGGCGGGCGTGGAGATGATCGCCGCCGTGCGCGAAGCGGTCGGGCCGGAGATCGAACTCCTGATTGATGTGCACGCGATGTACAACGTGCCGACCGCCGTCCGGCTCGCGCACCGGCTCGCGCCGTACGACATCACCTGGTTCGAGGAACCCGTGCCGACGCACAGCTACGCCGCGCTCGCCCAGGTGCGCAGCCAGGTGCCGACACGCATCTGTGTCGGGGAGCGACTGTATACCCGCTTCGAGTTCGCGCCCCTGTTCGAGCAGCGGCTGAGCGATTTCGTGATGCCGGACGTCACCTGGTCGGGCGGGATCTCCGAGCTGAAGAAGATCGCCACGATGGCGGAGGCGTACTACATCCCGGTCTCGCCGCATGACGCGAGCGGCCCAGTGAATATCCTCGCCGGGGCGCACGTCATGATGACCGTGCCGAACTTCTACAAACTCGAAGCGCGCCGCGCCGATATGGCCTTCTACAATGCCTTCATTGACGAACCGCTTGTCGTCCAAAACGGCGATCTCTACGTCCCGAACCGCCCCGGCCTCGGGTTGACGATGAACATGGATTATTTCCGCGCAAATGCCGCGCCGGGATGGGGCGGGTAACGCCCCCTCGTGGCGACCTCCTTGCATATCCCCATGCAGGAGTGGCGTTCGTCCGACTGACAAACGCCGCTAATGATCCGATGCAGCACGGAGGAACGCCAGCATGGAACAAGAGATCGAAGGCGTGCGGATACCGCTCGACCCCGGAGCGGAAGGCAGCGAGAACCCGGAAGCGCCGGGCGAACCCGACCGCGCTCGGCAGGCCCCATCGTCGCCCGTGCCCGGCACCGGCTACGAGCGGAAACAGGAACACAAGCGCGAGCACGACGCGGAAGGCAATAGCGAAGACAGCCCCCGTCACTCGAACGAGTCCATTGATCGCGGGAGTAACCCGAGGCAGTGAGCAGTGGGCAGTAGGTAGTAGACAGTGGACAGGACAAAACCCGCCCACTCTGCCCACTGCCCACTATTCACCGCTCACTCGCTCGAACTTCTGGAAGCGGGCGCGACCGGTGACTTCGGCGATGTAGAGATCGCCGCGCGAATCTACCGCGAGGCCGTGCGGGGAGTCGCGGAACTGGCCGGGCGCGTCGCCCGGTTCGCCCCAGCGGGCCAGCAATTCGCCGTCGAGGTTGAAGATGCTGACGCGCTGCGGCACTTCGGTGACATAGAGCAGGTCGTCGCGTCCGAAAAGGATATTCTGCGGGCGGGCAACGTTTGTCCATTCTTCCAGGAAGGCACCGTCGCGGTCGAAAAGTTGGATGCGCGAGTTCTCACGGTCCGAAACGAAGACGCGACCATGCGGATCCACGCGGACATCGTGTGGCAGGTGAAATTGCCCCGGCCCCGAACCTTCGGAACCCCACGACGTAATCAGCGCGCCGTCCGGCGCGAAGCGATGCACGCGGGACTGGCCATAGCCGTCGGAGACATACAGGTCTCCCCACGGCGCGAGGGCGCTGTTCGTCGGGTTGTTGAACGGCTGATTGGGCGCGCCGACTTGCCCTGGTGTGCCGATCGTTTGGAGGAGCGTCCCGTCCGTCGCGCAGACCCAGACGGTGTGCGAGCCGCGATCGGTGATGTACACGCGGTCATCCGGCCCGATCATGATGCCGTGTGGCGTGACGAGGAAATCGTCGCCCCACACCGCGAGGAACGTGCCGTCCCGGTCGAAGACGAGGATGTGATTGTGCGGCTCCCGGTCAATCACGTAGACGCGATCCGCCGCATCCACCGCCATATCGGACACGATGCCGAGTTCGTACCCCGCCGGGAGTGCGGGCCAGCCTTCCACGACGTGATAGGTGTACATGCGCTCTCTCCGTTCGTTCAGTAACGAGTAATGCGGGCCGGATGGCTGCGGTCCACGGAGTATATCGTCGTGGCACCGATGATGCCTCAATATCTATAGGAATGGCAGCGCAGCTACAATGATCGTGAGGCCGGATCGTCCGATGCAACAAGAGCGTTCATACCTAACGCCCCAGCGCCGCTGGGTGACGAGCGGCGACACTCGCTACCATTACCGCGTCGCGGGGGAGGCGAAGCCGGAGCAATTACCGCTCGTGCTCGTGCACGGGCTTGGCGTGTCGAGCGCGTACTGGGCGCGATTGCAACCGCTGCTCGCCGTGCGGCGTCCCGTCTACGCACCGGACCTGCCGGGCTTCGGCCATACGACCCGACCGCGCGCGCTCCTCGATACGGTCGCGCTCGGTCGGGCGCTGGGCGAGTGGATGGATGCCGTTGGCCTGACGCGGGTGCATCTGCTCGGCCACTCGCTCGGCGGGCCGGTGGCGGCGGAGTTTGTGCGCCAGCAACCGACCTATGTCGACCGACTGATCCTCGTCGGTGCGACGATCGGCGCACGCGGCGCGAACACCCCGCACCAGACACTCGCCCTCCTGCGCGATGGACTGCGCGAATCACCCTCGCTCTTTCGAGTCATTCTGCGGGATTATCTGCGGGCGGGCATTCGGCGGGTAATCGGGACGGACCTCGCGGCGGATCATGACGACACGGTCGCCACGGTTGCCCAACTCGCCGTGCCGCTGCTCGTCGTGCGTGGGGATCGGGATGGCGTTGTGCCGATGCGGGACACACAGCAGTTGCTCCGGGCAGCGCCGCACGCCACATTCGCCACCATCAATCGCGCCGCACATGCCGTCCATTGGAGCCAGCCGGACGCACTCGCGGCGGTCATCAATGCATTCCTTGATGGCGAAGCAATCAGCGGCGCGACGCGCGTGGCATAGCCAGTATGCACGGGATCGGTAGCGTAGGCTTCAACCTGCGGCCCTGAACATGCAGGCTGATGAACCTTACTTGATCCGGTAGTGGGGTGGGGCAGGTTTCCGGGCGCCCTCCGGGCGGCATGCCAGGTCCACAGGTTGAAAGCCTGTGCCACCAAGCCATTACTTGGTTACGTTGGTAGGCTTCATCAGCCTACGCTACCGCGATTACTCTTTCATCCTTGGATTGTGCCGATCGTTGCTTTGTGTCGCTACATCGCGTGGTCGGGCGTCAGTTCGAATGTCGCCTGCTCGGCGGGCGTCAGCGGCTCGTCCGTCGCTGAGGGTGTGTTCGTCGTCTCATATTTGCGATTGACCATCGCCGCCCCGGCGCGCGCTTCGGCCGCGTCGGTGATGTGGCGGGCGCGGACGGGGATGTCTCGACCGGCGAGGTGGAGGATACCGTGCCCGCTCGCGAGGATGTTCTGCGGCCAGTCGCGCCCCATGCCGCCGCCGGAGCGGAGATACAGCCGCTCGCCGTCGCCCCAGATCCAGAGGGTCACGCGCGACGGCTTTCCCGTCGCGCGACCGTATGTCGTCAACTCGACTTCCCGCTCGCGCGCCGCCGCGTCCAGTGTCGCCCGATCCCATCCCGTCATGTCGCCCTCCTTCTCGCTATACGATGGCGCGATCATACCAGCAACGCAGGGCGAAGTGGGAACAGCGTAGGCGCGGAATCTCTGACCGCACGCGCAGATGGTACGGAGGTATTGCCGAAGAATGCGTATCCGCGAGATGCAAGATGGCGAGTGCCGCTGCTCAAAGCGGCACCGCTCTGTAGAAAGGTTCACGTACACAATTGATGTGCTATACTCGCCGGGCGAGAAAAACATCGCCCGGCCTTTCGGGCTACGCTCGTTCTCGTATCAGCCTCAGGGAAACCCTTCTCTTCGGCGAAATGACCGCCAATGCATCACCGGCGCGGCCGGTATCGCTTCGAGGCAGAACAGGTATGTCGCCGGATGCTTCAGGAAGCCGAGCCGACCGGCATCGCCCGACTGGTTGATACGCTCCGTGCGTAGCCCATCGTTCAGGTGGGAGGGCACGCTCTGTCTTGCCCGCTGTGCCTGAGTCGGCAGTGCGGCGTTGGCCGGACCGAGGTGTATGGCGTCATGCGTACGGCCCGCACGACTGCCCCGTCAAGAAGGAGCACGGACCGATGGCACTGCGATCCCGAAACGCGCAAGAGTTGCACGGACCGCCGCTGGGCGAGTGGGAGGAATCAAAGCGCGTCATCCTGCCGGGTGGGGGTATCATGTATGTGCCGGCCCCCTTTGTTTCCACGACGGACCTGCGCGCTAAAGACCCGTTGCCGAAGTATCGGTGGCGCGGCGAACCGGGCGATGGAACGATCGAGGTGGAACTGATCGGCTATCACCGGGCGATGCGGCTCAATCAGGCGCGATACAGCCAGATGATGCAAGAGCGCGTCGAGGAACGGGAGGGCACGATTCTCGGCGATCTGGAAACGATGACCGTGAGCGGCTACGAAACTTTCTACGGGCATTATCGTCTCACACACGCGGCATTTCCGACTGTCGTGCAGTTCGGCGCGTACGCGCGCATCCTCACGCGCAACACGGGGCTGTTGATCGCGGTGGAACATCCCGACCAGGAGCGTCTCGATCCTTTCGCGAAAGCGGTGCTCGCTACCCTCGTCCTTTAATTACGGGGCAGTATGAAGTAGGCCACCCCATACAGGGTGGCCTACTTCATTTTCACGTTGCAATGGCCGCTTAGACGGGCGAGCGGCCGCCCGAGATCGCGCGGACGATCGCGGTCAGGATCAGCGCGCCGATGAAGGCGACGACGATCGAACCGATCAGCCCGTAACTCGCGTTGACGAAGAAGCCGATGATGAAGCCACCGACCAGCGCGCCGAGCAGACCGACGATCAGGTCCTGAACGAGGCCACCACCACCCGAGCCCATCACCATGTGGGCGAGCCAGCCGGCGACCAGGCCGACGATGATCCAGCCGAGCAGACCGATACCAAAGTTGATCTTCGCGAACTCTACCAGCACCATGTGAGAAACCTCCTACAGAACCGATAACGACAACCGTTGCTATACGAGGATAATGCAAGCACCGTGCCACGACATCAGAGAGCCACGTTATGTGGGAATGCCGCCAGTCGTAAGCGCCATCGGACGCTGTGGCAGCACTCTTGCCTAAGGGGTTCTGAACGCGGACGCCGAGATGTCGCGATGTGAGACAGAATGCGATGGATATTATGGAAAACGACGAGTTGGTCGCGATTCGTACGCAATTGACTATCGCCATGCTTGCCATTACCCAATTGCGGCGCAAGCACGCGACTTCCGCCGAAGCCGACCGGCTGCTCTCCTATATTGACATGGCCCTCGCGCGCATCACCCGTGAAGTGCATAAGGTGGATGCGCTCATGGCCCGCCTGGAAGATCGCGATGCGATGCGCGCGAACCCCGTACGGCTACGCACACGCCGCCCCATGAAGAGGCAGCCGGAGCGCGAGGAGCACGACGAGTCAGTATCCGATAGCGCGGAAAGGGCGGATCATTCGTCTGAATCCCTGTGATAGAGTTCGGCTACGTGTGCGATGTCAGGGCAATCTCAACGATCATGTCGAGGCTCTCGCCCGCTTCGAGCGGCGCGAGACCATCTGGGTCGCCCTCGGGCTGCGAAATCGCGCTCGATGCGCAACTGCGCGGTTCGACCGATAGGGACGGTTGATCGGCTGGGGCGAAGTAGACAACATCGCGCACCCCTTCGATGAACGTTAATGCGACGATCCGCTTCCCCGTCGGGCCGATGAGCGTCGCGCGCTCGTGTCGGTCGAGTCCGGTACGGGCGATCAATGCCGTCTCGCCCATCGGTGGGGCTGTCACGGTCGGGGTGGTGACGGGGCGTTTCTCGCTCGTCGGGACAGGTAGGGCAAGGGCGTGTCGCTCCAACCGTCCGGGGATGTCCACCCGCACCTGTATGCGATCCCCACCGAGTGCGGCGACCGCGAAGTAGGGATGTAAGCCCAAGCCAACCGGAGCGGCGTGCGCGCCCGTGTTCGTCGCGTGCAGCCCGATCCGCAGCGTCTTCCCCGCGAGCGCGACGGTTTGCGTGAGGCGGATATCGAACGGATAGCCCGCGCGCTCATCGGGTGCGAGGTCGTCGGGCGTCGCGAAGGTCGCGAGTACGCGGTCAGGCGCGATCTCCGTCACCCGCCACGCGTGCGTGTGTGCGAATCCGTGGGCGAAACTGAGCGCGGTGGAGCCGCGGCGGGGGATGACGAGCGTTTCGCCGCGCCACGCGTAGCGGAAATCCTGCATGTGGCCGGGGAAGGGAAAGAGTACCGCGCAGCCGTAGCGCGATGGCCGTTCCGCGAGCGCCTGCGGGCCATCATTGTGGAGAACGTCTATCCATCTGCCCGCCGTGCACACCATGAAGGCGACGCAGTTCGCGCCATATCCCGGCGCGACCCATGCCGCCGCGCCGCCCTCGGGGTCGGCAAGCCGAACGAGTGTGTCACCATAGGTCTCCCATCCCGGTGGCCGCTGCGGACTATCACCCTGCATCATCGCGCGCTCCTTCAACAATCTCAGCTGCCCCTGCCGCTCGATAGCATATCGCGGTGCGATCATCGTACACCGCGCGATGCTGGTATCATCGCTGGTACGGTGTACCGGAACGATTGGCGTATCGCGGGGAGGGATCACGATGCCGCTCGAAGTCTTCGATTATCGCACGGACCTGCGCAACATTTTCATCGCGCCGGAGATGCGGGCGCGCATCATCCGCCGGGAGCCGGGCACGGCTGGTGGTGGCCACACGCACGACCTCGGACACGAGATTTTCCTCGTCCTCGAAGGGCAGGGCGAGTTCACGATCGCCGGTGAATCCGCGATCCTCGGGCCGGGGCAGCTGTGCATCGCCCGCGCCGATGAGTGGCACGCGATCCGCGTCGTCGGCGACACGCCGCTTACCTACTACCTTTCCGTCACGCCCCATCTGGAGCCGACGCACACGCAGTGGGACCACGAGGGCGGCACGAAACTGCCCTACCAGTACGGCGGCTCGACGCGTGAGGAACGCCGCGCCCGCACCGCACCGCCCGAAGCGCCCGAAGTCCTGCTCGCCCGGCACCTTGCCGCTGCCCGTGCCCTCGCCGATGCATCTGTGGCGAACGCAGCGGCCCAGGAAGCGGCGGGCGCAGAGTTACGCAACGCCCTGAGCATGGACGATAAAGCCGCCGCGAAGGAAGCCATTGACGCCATGTGGCGCTCCATCTACACGACCTACAAGCAGTTACAGGAGATGGAAACTGTTTGGAATGAACTCGCCCCGACTGTCACAGGAGAGTGACACAGTAAATAGTACCGTCTATTCGCTCTTCGCCTCCGTACTTGACCATAAGATGACGCCGGGGTATGCTGCGGCACGGTGGGAGTGCACGGACAACACCGCGCGTGGGAAAGGGTTGTGAACGGGCTGTGAAGAATACGGTTTTGCTTATCCAGTTGATTCTTGGCGTTGTGCTGGTGGTTTGCGTCCTTTTGCAGACGAAGGGGTCGGGCTTCACCGGCTCGTTCACCGGCGATCAATCGAGCGTATACCGGACGCGCCGGGGGGTCGAGCGGTCGCTTTTTCGCTTCACCATCGGCCTCGCGATCCTTTTCTGCGTCGTCGCGCTCGTTGCCAGCCTGATCAAGTAAGCCTGGCTCACTGGTGAGTGCAACGCGCAACCGCTCCCAATTGCCCAAAGGTCGCCCCCCTGCCCGACGGCCCCCGTCCGGGCGACCGCCCGCGTCGCGTCGGCCGAACCGCGCCGCGAGTTTCATTGTACTCGCGGTCATCGCCGTGATCGGCATCGGCGCGCTCGGCGTCGGCGTCTTCGGGCGCGGCTCGTCGCACAAACTCGCGATCAACCCGACCATCCCCGTCACCGATCAGGGCACCCCCATTCCGACGCAGCCGCCGCTGAAGGTGAAAATCCCCGTCCGAGGCGGGCGATACACGGAGGCGGTCGTCGGCGGCGTGCCGACAGCGATCAACCCGCTCCTGCCGGAGACCGACACCGACCCAAACGTCACCTCGCTGATCTTCAGCGGCCTGTCCAAACTGGATGGCAAAGGCAATGTTTACGGCGACCTCGCGGACACGATCACCCTCGACCCCGAGGGCAAGGTCTACACCTTCCATATCCGTGACACCGCGACGTGGCACGACGGGCAGCCCGTCACGCCGCAGGATGTCCTGTTCACGATCCATCTCATCCAGGACCCGCGCTTCCCCGGCGATGCCGCGCTGGCCGATTTCTGGCGCACCGTCACGGTGGACCTTCCCGGCGGCAATCAGGTCCGCTTCACGCTCACCGACCGCTACGCCCCCTTCCTCAGCTACACGACGCTCGGCCTGCTGCCGCAGCACCTGCTCGGCGGCATCAAGGCGGAGGAGTTGCGCGATCTGCCCTTCAACCTCAGCCCTGTCGGCGCCGGGCCGTATCGCTTCGTCCGGCTCGACCGCGACGCCCCAGCGATTGATCTGACGCTCTGGCAGAAGCACTACGAGGTCGTCACCGAGGCGGCATATTACGTGCAGGAACTGCGCTTTCAGTACTACCCGTCGTTCGAGCAGGCACTCGATGTCACGAAGCGGGCGAAGGAATCGGGCGTGACGGGTTTCTCAGAAGTGCCGGTGACGAACCTCGCCCAAGCGGCGACGACGCTCAACCCGAACCAGAAGGACGCCGCGTGGCAGTTCTACGGCTACAACATCGCCGCCTACACCGCGCTCTTCTTCAATTTCCAGTCGCCGATCTTTTCCGACCGCGCCGTGCGGCAGGCAGTCAGCTACGCAATTGACCGAAATTTCCTCGTCCAGAACGCGCTCGGCGGGCAGGGAATCGCGGGCGACGGCCCGATCCACCCGAGCAGTTGGGCGTACAAGACCGAGAACGCCAAGCACCCCTTCGACCCCGACCTCGCGAAGAAGACCCTCGATGACGCGGGCTGGAAGGCGAGGGCCGCCGGGCAGCCGCGCGAGAATAACGGGCAAAAACTGACCTTCACCCTTGTCACCAATTCGAGCGGCGAGCGGCCACTCGTCGCGCAGATCGTCGCGCAGCAGTTGGCGGCGGTCGGCTTCGACGTGCAGGTGAACAAGACGGCGCTTTCGTCGTTCGATCTGCAGCGGACGTATCTGGAGCCGCACCGCTTCGATGCCGCGATCTTCGGCTGGGATCGCCTCCTGGGCGACCCCGACCCGTATATCCTTTGGCACTCGACGCAGGCGGACGGTGGCTATAACTTCACGAACTTCCGCGATTCCGAGGCCGATCAACTCCTGGAAAACGGCCGCCGCGCCACGAACCCGAATGAGCGCAAAATCCTCTACAACCAGTTCCAGGACCTGTTCGCCAGCGAAGTCCCTGCCGTCGTGCTCTACTACCCGCGCTATGTCGTGGCCATCGCTAAAAACATTAACGGCGTCGAGGCGGACACGATAGATACGCCCGCCGACCGCTTCCGGGGTATTTCCCGCTGGTTTATCCAGTACGACGAGAAGACCGCCGCCGAGGCCACGCGGCAGGCCCAGCCGCCCGCCCCGGCCAGCACCCCCGCGATCCCGCCCGCCGCGCCACCCTCCGGTAGCCCCGTGCCCGCCGGTTCCGCTGTGACCGGCACGAAGAAGCCGTAGCCCGAACCGATCGAACCACCAATTTGCCCAGAGGGCGCCCGCAAGGATATCAAGAAGAGAAAAACAAAGGAAGCCGACCGGTCTGCGGTACACTCGCGACAGCGAACCGGGACGAACACGGAATGGAGGCAGGCATGTCACTCGCAGGCATCAGGATCGCGGCACTCGTCGAGGTCGAGTTCGAGGATTTGGAACTGCTACCCGTCGGCGCGCGTTGATGCAGTTTCGACGGTGATATATGAGTGAGACGTTTGTCGCGCGGGACCGGCCGGTATCGCGGCCTGCGGTGCGGATACTCTGCTACGGCGCGGGGGCAGTCGGCAGTTTTATCGCGGCGCGGCTCGGGCTGACGGGCGCGGACGTGACGCTGCTCGGTCGCCCCGCGACGGTGGCATCGCTCGCCAGCACCGGCCTCGCGCTCGAAACGGACGGGCGGACATTCGTCGCTCTCGTCCGCGCGGTCAGCAGCGTTGACGCGGTGCGCACGCCGCCCGATCTCGTCTTTCTCGCCGTCAAGTCGCACGATACCGCAGCCGCGCTGCCCGACCTGAAACGTTTGGCGGGAATGGGCGCGACGATCTGCACGATGCAGAATGGCGTCGGCAACGAGCAGATGCTGATTGATGCGCTCGGTGCGGAGCATGTCGTGAGCGGCGCGATTACGATCAGCGTGAGTATGCCGGAACCGGGCCTCGTCGTGCAGCACACGGGCGAGGGCGGCGTCGCCTTCGCGCCCGTACCCGGCGGCCCATCGCCCGGCACGGCGCTCGCCATCTTCGACGAGGCGGGGCTGCCGGCGGCCGGTGTCACGTCGTACCACGATCTCAAATGGTCCAAACTGCTGCTCAATCTGCTCGCGAACGCGCAGGCGGCGATCCTCGACAGCGATGCTACGACCGTTGTCAACAACCCGGCGTTGTTCGGCGTCGAGCAGCGAGCATTTCGCGAGGCGTTGCGTGTGATGCGACGCGTCCCGGCGCAGCCAATCGGCTTGCCGGGATACGATGTGCCGAAACTCGCGCTGGCGATGCGCTTCCCCCGGCCCGTCGCGTGGCGGCTCTTGAGGGAACGGATCGGCGGCGGACGGGGCGAGAAACGACCGTCGCTCGCCCTCGATCTCGCGCGCGGTAAGCGGCAAACTGAGGTGGATTGGCTGAACGGCGCGGTGGTCGCGGCGGCGCGGCAATACGGGATGCGTGCGCCCGTCAACGAGACGCTCGCCGCGCTGGTCGGCCAACTGACCGCCGATCCCGCCGCCTGTCCTCCCGTCTCCGAACGGCGCATGTGGCTCCAGCGGTCGCTCCGGGAGCGCGGCGTCCGCGTCCGATTAACATGAGCACGCGCGGCGGCGAGCAGGAAAGCCTCATGCGGCGTGGCTGCTTCATCAGCGGCGTCGTGACGGTGATCGTGCTGATCGTGCTCAAGCGTTTCCTTTTTCGGTTGCCGCCGCTCGGTATTCTTGTGCTCGCGGCGCTGCTCTGGGTCGGGTTCTTCGTTTTTATCCTGCGGCGTGGCGGGAACCGAAAAGCGGAATAGCCATATCTGAATGGAGTGCACACGGAGTGGACGTGACCGATTTGCCACAGTGGGAAGCGCGGTTCGCGGCCTTTCTCGGCGAGAACCGGCACGCGGAAGACGCGGCGCACGACGCGATGCATATCCGGCGCGTCGTCGTGAATGCCCGCGCGCTCGCGGCAGCAGAGGGAGCGGACCATGCGGTTGTCCTGCCCGCCGCGTGGCTGCACGACTGCGTGATCGTGCCGAAAAATTCGCCGCAGCGGACGATGGCGTCGCGGCTCGCAGCGACGGCGGCGGGCGAATATCTGCACGCCGCCGGCTATCCGCCCGTGCATATCCCAGCGATTCAGCACGCCATCGAGGCGCATAGTTTCTCGGCGCGCATCGCCCCGCGCACACTGGAAGCCCAGGTCGTGCAGGACGCCGACCGGCTCGACGCCCTCGGTGCGGTCGGTGTCGCGCGGACACTGATGCTCGGCGGTGCGATGGGCAAGCCGCTCTACGACGCAGACGAGCCATTCCCCGTCGCGCGCACCGCCGATGACCGCGAGAATGTCCTCGATCACTTCTTCGTCAAGTTGCTGACCCTGAGCGACACGATGCAAACGCGCGCCGGTCGCACGGAAGCGGAGCGCCGCACCGTATTCATGCGCCGCTATCTCGCGCAACTCGGTGAAGAAATCGGAGCTGCGTCGCTGCTTGCTCAGTGACCGAGGGTGCGTACGCTCATCGCGCGGGGTTGCCATTGCACATCGGCGCGCTTGAAGCGGGCGAGGAGCGCGGTCGCTTCGGCGTGGAGCGGGCGGATGTGCGGCGTCCTCACTTTCCACTTGCCGGTCACCTGGAAGATGACAAGTTGGCTGTCACCGCGCACCGCGAGGGTGGACGCTTTCGGGTCCGTGCCCGACGCAGTGAGATGATTGACCACATCGTGCAGGGCGGCGATCAGTGTTTGATACTCCGCCTCATTGTTCGTCACATTCTTGCCAAAGGTCAGCCGTTCGATCCGGCGCTCGGCGTGCGTCCGCAGTTCGTACGAGCCGTATCCGTCGCCCGGATTCCCGCGCGAGCCGCCATCGAAAATAATCGTGTACTCCGCCTTGTTTCGTTCCATTGCGGCGATGGTATCATGTCCGTACAGTTTGGGCCAGGGATGTCGAAGACGTCGTGACGATGAAGGGGATGGGGTGCAATGGCCGCGCTCGCGCTTACTCTACTGCTCGCGATCCTCTGGATCGCCCTGGTCGGGATCGGCTATTGGCATGGCGGGTGGCGGCAGGTTGCCTTGCTCGCGGCGATGCTGCTCTCCTACGCCGTCCTTTCCGAGTGGGCCGCGCCGAACGGTCGCGATCTCTCCACCCGGTTCCACTGGAGCGTGGCGCGGACGACGACCGGGGTCGCGCTGCTGTATCTGCTCGTTGGCACGCTGATCCTCGGACTGCTCGGCAGTTTCGCGCTCTACCGGCCCCGCCCGCTCGGTCCGGTGGAGCGTCGGCTCGGTGCGGTGATGGGCACCCTCAATGGCGGGTTGCTCCTCGCGCTCGTCCTCCGTACGCTCCGCTCGTATGCATTCGCGGCGGGGCGCGGTCCAGCGTTGCACGACAGCCCCTTGTCTCGCTTTCTGATCGAGGATGTCGGCTATCTTCTACTCGTCGCATTCCTGCTCGGCGGGGTCGCGGCGGTTGTCGGCGTTGTTGCCGCGCGGCGCGATGGAGTGCGCGAGCAGGCGCTACTCGATGCGGTTACGATGCCAACTGCTCAACAGAACGACGAGCGCCCCGCCACGCCCGCATTGTCCGTGCATGCTCCATCCGCACCCTCCATCGTCCCGCCGCCGCCCGCACCGGTCTACGCGATGGCCCCGCTGATTGATTGGCCCACCAGCCCGCCGCCCGGTGTGCGAGCGCCGCCGCCGAGTGCGGCGTCGCTGCCCGTGCCCGAAGCGCCGCACATCGTCGTGCAACCGGAGGCCGCGCGCCCGCCCGCGCCCCTGCCTACCCATCTGCGAGTGCCGCCGCGCGTCTCGCCGCCGATGGTCTACCCGGTCGTCGATCTCATTGCGGCGCAGGCGAAACCGGCGACGCGACCGCCCCGACCCGTCGGCCCCCCGCCCGGTGCGGCGCATCCTACCTTTGTGCCGCCGGTCGTGCGCGAACTCGACCTGCCAATAGACGAGACACCCCCACCCCTCGTGCGGGAATTGGAGGTCGTGACTGGAGATGTGCCAGTCGTGCGGGACGAGATTGCGCCGATTCCCGAGACGGCGCGGAGCGAACCGCAACCCGAGGAGAAGGGAGAAATGATGCCCCCCCAAACACAAAAACCGGCGATTGCCCCACCAATACCGGACGCGACGCTGGCGACTGCGGCGATGCCGGCGATTGTCCCGCCGCGACCGCCACCAATGCTCGCCACTCGTCCGGCGTCGGGGAAGCCGCCCACGCTGCCCAGCGCCACGCCCCCCGCGCCCGAAGGGCGCGCACCAATGGACGAGGCGACGAAGGCGCGCACCGGGTTCGCCCGTGTCGCGATCGCCCGGCAGGGAGGTGACCGGTCCGACGAGATTATGCCGCCGGAGCCGCTGCAACCGCCGCTGCCGACCGGGCCGCGCATCCATCAATGCCCCGCCTGCGGCTACCCGGTGCGCGATCACGCCCGCTATTGCCCCAACTGCGGCAGTCGTCAGGGGCGGTGATGCGCCATTATCGTCGTAGCGTGGGCTTCAGCCTGCGTCCCCGTGTGACACTCGTAGGCTGGAAAGCCCGCGCTACCGAGTCAGGGACTACTGGGGACGCAGGCTGAAGCCCACGCTACCTGTTGGTAGGGGTGGGCTACACGCGGCTCCAGCGTGGCAGTGGCGGGACGACGGGCGAGAGGAGCGGCGGTGAACCGACGATCTGCTCGATGGTCCGGTACAGGTCTCGGTCTTTCGGGGGATCGAGCAGGAAGGGTATCCGACTCGTCAGCGGATCATCCCGCAGCCGTCGCAGGACGAGCGAGACAATCCCTTGTCTCCGGCTGCCGACATCCACAATCAGCAGATCGGGCTGCTCGCGCACCGCCATATCGTGCAGCTTATCGCCCCACCGACACCCCACGACCTTGTATCCTTTGCGCTCGAGTTGCTCAGTGAAGGACGTAACGCCGTGCCCATCCGCGTCCACAAGGCCGATCACCGGCCGGATGACCGGCGGCGCGTGCTGCCCCTTTGCGCGGCCATTTGGCGATGAGGCTATCGGTGCATCGTCCGTCGGCGACTGAATGAGGCCGCCGATTATGGCGAGCAGATCAGCAATTTGGAATGGCTTGGCGAGGACCATACAGCGGTATTCCTCGAGCATCCGCCCCCACTCGCGCATGAACGCGGTATCCGCCGTGCAGATGAGAACCGGGGTGCCCACCGTGGCCGGGTTGCGGCGCAGCCGTTGCAGCACGGCGAGGCCGGCGCGGGGATGTTCCATGCGGATGTCGAGGATCACCGCGTCCGGCCGCTCGCTTTCTATTAATTCATATGCGCCAGCACCCTGGTGATAGGGGAGGATGCGGTATCCGTCGCCCGTCAGACACTCGGTCATCACGTCCAAAACTGCGGCGTCATCTTCGATGATTGCTACAACTGCCGCCGACATCGGCTCTCCTTTTCCATGCTTTGTCCCGTGGCCCCTGTTGTGCGACACTCACAGATGGCTGTCTCGATGTGCGAGACGTCTCTGAGGAACGCGCAGCGCGTCCCCTCACATTAGAAAAATACGACAAAACGCACAAAAGTGCAATAAGCTCGGCGCATTCTGGGGAATTCGCGCAGCGATTCAGGAGGTTGTCGTGCCGCATTGTTGCCAAAAAAGGGTAAATACGGAATGAGTGATGAGCGAGCGGCGAAGGAGTTGCTCACGGCCGAGGAGGTGGCTTTGCAACTCGGCCTGCGCGCCACGACGATCTACCAGTGGTGCCGCAAAGGGCTTCTCCCCGCCATCAAACTCGGCAAGGAGTGGCGCATCCGCCGTGCCGCGCTCGACATCTTCCTGGCGCAGCGGGAGCGGCGGCCGAGCCTGGTCGGCCAGTTGCAGGCCTTTCTCACGATCCCGGATCACGTGCTCGGCATCGCGGAAAACCGGGCGCTCCTCCACTGGCTCGACGCCGCCTATTTCCAGGTCGGCGCGGCGCACGGCGCGCTCCTGCTCAAGTTTACCGGCGGCGAGGACGTGCCGCTGGACACATTGCGTGCGGAGATGGAGCGCAACGGGCTGGCGGCACGGCGGTTGGAGGCGGAGGGGCGAATGCGCTTCATCTCCGAACCGAATGCACCGGACGACCAGGCCGAAGCGTTACACCGGTTCGTGGAGGCGGCGGGCGCGGGTGGGCTGATTTGGGCGAGTTTTAATTGGACGGAGCGGGTGGATATGGAGACGGCATTGCGGCAGGAAACGGCGATTGCCGAGCGGGTGAATGCGCGACGGCTAGTGGTGAAGACCGCACTCCTGCAAGCAATTACGGATGATTGGACATCGCCCGACCAGCGCCGCGCGCAGGACACGCACGCGGGAGTAATCTGGTTGAGCGAACGCGGGCTGGGGCTGCGCCGGATGATCCCCCTTCCATCGGAGTAGGTGGATGCACAATGGGGTTAGGGCGAAAATATCTTTCAGTCCGTAGCTATGCGTTGTCGAAGAGCGGTGTGGGACGATCGTCGGCAATGATCCGAATATCGGCACGAGAGGAGCGGCGTGTGCACCGGGAATTCTCGCAAGTATCGGATATCGTCATCCCGACGGGGCGTAATGGCTTCTGCTGTATCATTCCCTGCGCGCTGCTCTGCGGCCTGTACGCGGCCACCGGCGTCGGCGCGCTGGCGCTCATTCGGCGCTGGTTGCGGAAAAGGGCGTGAACATCCGATCAACAGGGCAACCACTTGTTACTCATTGCTCTGTCACCGATAAACGCCATTGTGGCCGATGCTGATCGCGCCGGGCTGCGGGAAGTAGGTGACGCCGTGAGGGGCGATGCCGGTGTGGATGCGCTGCATCAGTTCGCCGTTGCGCGTATCCACGACATAGACATCGCCGTTGAAGCGACCAGACGCCCACAATTGCGATCCGTCTGGCGAGACCTGCAGCATGTCCGGGCTGCCGCCAATATTCCACGTATTGACGATATTCTGCGTCGCGAAATCAATCACCGAAATTGTCCCCGCGACGCGGTTGGCGGCGTAAAGGTAGTTCGTGTCCCGGCTGACGACGAAGCCGTGTGCGCCCGCCCCGGTTGGGATGAAGCCAACCTCGCGCATCGCGATCGGGTCAATGATTGAGACGCCGTTGCGGGATTGGTTCGCGACATAGAAGAGCGCGCCGTCCGGTGCGACCTTGACATCAATCGGCTGCCCGCCGACGCGCACCGAGCCGACAATCCGCATCGCGACCGTGTCTACTTTGTAGACTTGCCCGTCGTATTCGCAGCCGACGATCAGGTACTGTCCATTGGCAGACATATCCATGTGATCCACGCCGGAGCATGGGATGCGAACGCGCTGGATCACATTCCAGGAGCGAGGATCGTAGAAGTCGAGGCTGTTCTGCGGCTCGGCGGCGACGACTCCCTTGGCGCCATCGGTCGTGAAATACAGGTTGTAGGGGACGGCCGCGTCAATATTGCGGGTCACTTTGCCCGTCTGCGTGTCAATCTCTGACAGGGTGCTGGAGCCCATGTTCTCGACATACAGGTGCGCGAAGTCCGGTGAGGGGCTGACGTGGTGCGAAGTCCGCCCGGTCGGGTAGCGATCAATGATCTGAAAGGACGAGGGATCAATGACGGTGACGTTGCCCGCCAGTTCGTCCGGCACATAGACGCGCGCCGCGAGGCTGGCGACGGGCGCGGGATACGGCATTCCCGCTTTCGTGTTCGCCCAGACATTGATCGCGAAGCCCGTCGCGGCTGGCGGCTGGCCGGTCGGATACTTGGTGGCGAAGGCATCGCTGCCGACCAGTCCGAGGCTCACCTCGCCCTTCGTCCCGCTGGCCTCGGGGTGATACTCGAAGCGCGCCCGCTCGAAATACTGGACGTGCGCCGTCTGCCCGCCGTTCGTTTCGTCGAGTTCGTCCGAGATCGGGAAGCCGAACTGCCCCGCCCCGCCGCCCTGTTGCCAATAGTTCTTGAAGCCGCCGCTGATGCAGCGGTTCGTTTCGGCAAAGCATTGCTCGCCCGTCGCGTTCGCGGTACGACTGATGGGGTAGCGGGCAGCGAACTGCTCCCGCCCCAGCAGGCCCGGCAGGACGACCGAGGGCGTATTGATGAACTCCTGATGATATTCCAACCGTCCGCGCTCGAAATACTGGACGCGATGTGTCTTGCCATCCGCGTTCGGCTCGTCGAACTCGTCGGTGATCGGATAGCCCCAGCGGTCCACGCCGCCGTGCTCCAACCAGTAGGCGAACAGCATCCCCTTGACGCATTTCTGCGTCTGGGTGGCGCACGATGCGGGCGGGTCAACCGCCGCCGCGATTTCGGAAGAAGCAAAAAAGGTCGGGCCAAACGTAAGGAGCAACAAGGGGAGCAGCAGGAGCGTCCCCACGAATAGCCGAAGTCGCACGCCATCCCTCCCGGAATCTTTCTAAAGCGCGACGGTGCGCGCACCTGTCATTAACAACGTCCCGAACGGCGCAAATAGAACGGGGACGCGGTACACCTTTGAAGGATCACCCAATGTGTCGGCATCTTACTACATCCGCCGTAATCGCGCGGTACACTGTCGGAAGTGACCAGATACGCATGAGGAAGGATGCGGTGTGAGCGAGCAACAGGTGGGCAAACTTGCGGGCAAGGTAGCGCTGATTACCGGCGCGGGGCGGGGGATCGGGCAGGCAATCGCGCGTACCTTCGCCCGCGAGGGCGCGGACATCGCCGTCAACTACCGCAACTCGGCAGCAGGTGCGGAGCAAACGGCGCGCGATGTCCGCGCCCTCGGCCGCCGTGCCGAAACCGTGCAGGCGAATATCAGCAGCGTCGCGGAGGGGCGGCGACTCGTCGCGGCAACGGTGGAGCGGTTCGGGCGGCTCGACATCCTCGTCAACAACGCCGGGACGTTCGACACGACCGAACTCTTCCACGTCACCGAGGAAGCCTTCGACACGATCATGGCGACCGATTTTAAGGGGCCGTTCTTTCTCGCGCAGGCCGCCGCGCGCCAGATGGTCGCGCAGGAGGGCGGTGTGATTATTAACTTCGCCTCCGGCGTCGCGAAAGACCCCGACCCCGGCTACTTCGTCGGCACGCCGTATGCGGGCGCGAAGGCGGGGCTGTGGCGCGCGAGCCAGCGGCTGGCGATGGAACTCGGCCCGCTCGGCATCCGCGTCAATGTGATCGTTCCCGGCTTCGTTCATTCGAAGCGTGGGCCGCTGCCGGAGTACGTCCGCGCCCGGTTCGCGCCGCTCGCCGCCCTCAGACGCACCGGCGAAGTGGACGATGTCGCCCGCGTCGCCCTTTTCCTCGCCTCCGACGATTCCCGCTTCATTACCGGCCAAACCCTCGTCGTGGATGGCGGCATCCGCATGCATTGAATACGTTGAACCGCCAAGGACGCCAAGAAGATACGGAGAGAGATTTCTTGTCTCTCTCCCTCTTGGCGTCCTTGGCGTCTTGGCGGTTCGACCCCGTTCCAGTTTACATGTGGTGCGTTTCTTGTCCCTGATCGGGGTGTTCGTGCTGCTCGCCGCTCTGGGACTCGGCATGTGCCTCGGCGTGTGTGTCGCTTTCTTGCGGGGCGCCGGTGGCAGCATTCATCCGACGCTGCAATTCTTCGCGCAGGCGGCGAATCTCCGAGACGGTGTTGTTGATGCGCTCGAACAGTTCGGTGTTCGAGGCGACGCCCGCCTGGAGGAGCCAGGTCGCGCTCTCCGCACGGGTGCCGAACAGCCCCGCCTCGACGAGGCTGTCAATCGCGGCGAGCGTCCGGTCGTCCACCCGCAGGCTGAGGACATTGGAACGACGATTCTCGCCGCCGATCGCGCCGTTCGGCCCCTCGCCATCGAAGAATTGCTTGAAAAAGCGCCGCCATTCGGGGTCACCGGGGCGGAATCCCTCGCGGAATGCCTCGCGCATCCGCCGCTTCATCTCCGGCCATGGGATTTGCGGGCCGCCTTCCGCCCACCGGGAGCCGTATTCGCTGTGTGTTTCTCGTTCTCGCTCGTCATGCTGCATTGCCGTTGCTCCTTATCTGTCCCGCGCCACCCATTTCATGTAATTTGTAACTCATCGGCGCGTCATCATGTTACAAGAGAATCTACGCGGCGTCAAGTGTCCGGGTTGCGCGCCCGATGATATACTCCCCCGATGACTCGCCACGCGCCGTTGCCCGACCTCCCCGGCCTGCCGGATCTCCTCGCGCCGGGCCTCGACCTCGTCTTCATCGGCTCGAACCCGAGCATTCGCGCCAGCCAGACGGGCCACTACTACGCGCACCCCGGCAACCGCTTTTACCCGCTCCTCTTCGAGTCCGGCCTGACGCCCCGGCGGTTGATGCCGGAAGAGGACGTGCTGCTGCCGACTTTCGGCATTGGCATGACAGATCTGCACGAACGCCCCTCGCGCCGCGCGGACGAGGTGCCGGACGCGGTCTACCGCGCCGGGCGGGAGCGGATTGTGGCGCTGCTGTCGCGCTATCGGCCGCGCTGGCTCTGCTGCAACGGCGCGCGCGTGTACCAAAATCTGACCGGCGCGTCCGGCCCGGTTCGCTTCGGTGTGCAGGAGGGCGAAATCGCGGGTTGCCGCCCGTTCGTCGTTCCCAGCACCTCCGGCCTGAACAGCGCCCTGACAACCGTGCGCCGCGAAGCCTTCTTCGCCCTGGCCGCCGCCGTGCGCCAAGTCGCGTAAACGTGGCTGCTATACTTGTCTCAGCGCTAGTTACCTGAATGGTCATGCATCCGCCTACATTCCCTCGCATTGTGCGACGCCCGGAAGTCCCTGGCGGCGAGCCAGTTGTGGCAGGAACGCGGTATGACTGGCTGATCCTCTCCACCGACACCAATGATTTCCAAAGGCTCCATGCTTTGTTTCGGCAAGATGACATACCACATGGTAGGATTCTCCTCCTGACCGTCGGGCCACTCGACCGAATGGAAATCCGGGCGGCCATATCGTTTGACTGGATCAGCGCCCTTCCCGATCACCGCTCGATGCTCTTTCGCTGGAACGATTTCCAGCAACGGCTCATTCGGGGCGAGGGGATGCCCGATGGCTCTTATACGGAGGAAGAGGTGCGCCGGGCGCTCGGTCACCCGGCCTGACCACGGCCCATGCGGCGGGCATCCGCGCGTGCTATCCTTAGCGCGGGATCATCGGCGCGAAGGAATGAGGGGTGCGATGGGATTGATCGAGGGCGGCGTGGCGGTGCTCTACGCCATCGTACTCTACGCGATCTACTACGGCATCGTCGGCGCGCAGTTGCACAAGGCGCTGGTTGCGGACGAGGAGCCGGGGACGCGCGTCTTCTGGTTTTTCGGCATCACCTTCGTCGCGCTGATGGTCTGGGCGATGGTCGGCGCGGTCGTGTATTGGGGTATCCTGATCTGGTTCCGCATCTGGCTGAAAGACCCCCATCCCTGGCGGCAGGAAATCCTCAGCGATACCGGCTGGTTCCCATTCGGGTTGATTCTCAAGCATGGGCCGATCCCGACGGGGGGCGTGCGGGGCGCGTTCGTCTTCCTTAGCTTCCCGTTTGTGCTGCTGATCGCCGCCGGGGTGGCGGCCCTCTGGCAGCGTGTCGGCGGCTGGTGGGAAAGGACGACGACACGCCGCGCGCACGGAATGTCCGGCGCACCGACGCCAACCAAGGAGACTGTCCGATGAAGCGCGCATTGATGACGTGGGGCGGCTGGCCGGGGCACGAGCCGGAGCAGTGCGTTGGGGTGTTCGCCCCCTTCCTACGTGAGCAGGGATACGACGTCACGATCTCGGACACCCTCGATACCTACCTGGACGAGCCGTTGATGCGCGCGCTCGACCTGATCGTCCCCGTCTGGACGCAGAGCGCGATCAGCCGTGAACAGCTCGCCGGGCTGCTCGGCGCGGTGGCGAGCGGCGTCGGCATCGCGGGCTGGCACGGCGGCATGGCCGATTCCTTCCGCGATAGCGTGGAGTACCAGTTCATGGTCGGCGGGCAGTGGGTGGCGCACCCCGGCAACATCATTGATTACACCGTGAATATCGCCAATCACAACGACCCGATCACGGCGGGGCTTGGCGACTTCGCGATGCATTCCGAGCAATACTCCCTGCATGTGGACCCATCGAATGAGGTGCTGGCGACGACGACCTTCGGCGGCGACATACTCCCCTGGATCGCTGGGACGGTGATGCCGGTGGTTTGGAAGCGACACTGGGGCGCGGGCCGCGTCTTCTACAGCGCACTGGGCCACGTCGCAAAGGATTTCGACGTACACGAAGCGCGCGTCATTATGCAGCGCGGCATGATCTGGGCGAGCAGATAGCAGGTAGTGCAGGCTTTCCAGCCTGCACTACGGAGGAGTTACGGTGGTAGAGCCAGTCAAGGTCGGCATTATCGGGTGCGGCACGATCAGCGCGATCTATCTCAAGAATGCGCGGTGGCTGTCGGCCATTGAAATCGCTGCATGCGCGGACCTCTTTGTAGAGCGGGCGGAGGCGCGGGCGGCGGAGTACGGCGTGCCGAAGGCGTGCGGCGTCGCGGAACTGCTGGCGGACCCGGAAATCGAGATCGTATTGAACCTGACGATCCCAAATGCGCACGCCGAGATCGCTTTGGCGGCGCTGGAAGCGGGCAAATCGGTCTACAACGAGAAGCCGCTGGCGATTAGCCGCGACGACGGTCAGCGGATGCTGGCGCTGGCGGCGGCGAAGGGGTTACGCGTCGGCTGCGCGCCGGACACCTTCCTCGGCGGCGGTATCCAGACCTGCCGCAAATTAATTGACGATGGCGCGATTGGGCAGCCTGTCGCCGCCGTCGCCACGATGATGAACCACGGACCGGAGCACTGGCACCCGGACCCCGATTTCTACTATCAAGTCGGCGCGGGGCCGATGTTCGATATGGGGCCGTACTACCTCACCGCCCTCGTCAACCTGCTCGGCCCGGTACGGCGCGTGACCGGTTCGGCGCAGATCACCACCCCAGAACGCACGATCACCAGCCAGCCGAAGTATGGCACGACGATCCACGTCAACACGCCGACGCACGTCGCGGGGCTGATGGATTTCGCGGGCGGCGCGGTCGGCACGATCATCACGTCGTTCGATGTCTGGGGGAGCACCCTGCCGCGCATCGAAATCTACGGCGCCGAGGGCACCCTGAGCGTGCCGGACCCAAACACTTTTGGTGGCCCGGTGCGCCTCAACCGCGCGCGGCAGCAGGAATGGGAGGATGTGCCGCTGATGTATGGCCACGCGGAGAACAGCCGTGGCCTCGGCCTCGCGGACATGGCGGCGGCGATCCGCTCCGGGCGTCCGCACCGGGCGAGCGGCGCGCTGGCCTACCACGTTCTCGACCTGATGCATGCCTTCCACGACGCCTCGCGCACCGGGACGCACATTGATGTGGCGAGCGCCTGCGACCGCCCGGCGCCCCTGCCCCTCGGCCTCGCACCCGGCGAAGTGGATGCATAGGCCATGTCCGATGAGGTAGGGGCGCACAGCCGTGTGCTCGATCCCCGCCCTGCGCCGTGTATCCTCCGTCTTCATCACGCTCAGATCACCGTTCCTCCTGACGCCGAAGAAGCGGCGCGCCGGTTTTATTGCGGCGTGCTGGGGCTTACGGAAATCGCCAAGTCCGCCTCGCTCGCGGGGCGCGGCGGTTTCTGGGTGCAACTCGGGGAGCAGCAAATTCACATCAGCACCGAAGAGGGAGTGGATCGCACGGTGACAAAGGCGCATCTCGCCTACGAAGTCGCGGATTTGGTCACGTGGCGCGAGCGGCTCACCGGGGCGGGTTGCACGATTCTCGAAAGTATCCCGATTCCCGGCCATGACCGCTTCGAGGCGCGCGATCCCTTCGGCAACCGGATCGAATTCATCCGGCGCGACGGATGACTGTGGCCCCGTGAATGTCTCATAACCCTTGCGCGGCAGCCGGTTGCGGGACGATGAAGTGACTGTCAGGCGGTGGGTCGCCGAGGCGACCGATGCGTTCATCACCCCGACCGACACTCATAGGAGGGTAACCGTAGTGGGCGGGCACCGGATGAGAGGCAGGGGTGGGTGGCGTAATGGCACAGGAACAAGGAGAGACCGGGTCGTACGTCGGGCAGCGGGGGGCGGCAGAGGCGCGAAATGTGGCCACACTCCCCGAGCAGCAACACCGCCTGTTGATCTATCGCGCCACCCTGGCGCGGATGCGGGCGGAGCGGGACGGGGGTAGCCCGCCCGTCCGGGCGGCGTGGTATGCGGCATGCACCGTCGCCACCGCATTTGACCTCGATACGCGCGCGTCGGGCCTGCTGATCGGGTGCGCCGTAACCGCCGTGATCGAGGGCTAACGGTCGGGCAAAGGGGGGTGAGGCGCTTGGGGGAACGCCTTCGCGATGCCGCCTGCATCGCGAGGGAGTAGACAGACGAATGTGACTATTCACGCCGATTGGGGATGTACGGCCGCTCGCCCGTCATCATGCCGACGGCACGCTCTTTGAGAACGATGCCGATCTCCTTCACCTGCTCGCGCGTCTCCTCGCCCGTTTTCGGCGAGAGCAGGAGCGTCGCGATCACGCCGGCGAGGATGCCGAGGATGAAACCGCGCCGGAAGCCGCCGCGAGACTCCCGCACATCGTCATTCGCGAGAAACGTGCTGTGGCCGACCGCGAGAGGAGCGGCGGGCTGCTCGATGTGCCCCATCGTTGCCTCCGACGGCTAGATCCTCGGCTCGCTTTCGCCATCGCGGTTCGTGGCAGACTTCGCCATCGCCCGCATCCGCGCGAAGTTCTTCGCGATGCCGATGATCGGCGTGGCGACCTGCTCGGAGACGAATTCGGTCGTCCCCTTGACGCGCTGGGCAGTTTGCGTCAGCTCGCCCGCCGTCCGGGTCAGTTCTTCGAGGACAGGGATCAGTTTGTCCTTCATCAGCAGCGAGACGTAGGCGAAAATGCCGACCATCGCCGCGAGTAGCAGCACAGTGACGACGAAAAGCGCCGCGAGGAAAACGATTGCCATATCTCTCAGCCGGACCAGGCCGTCCCAGTGATAAAGGAAAAACCCTGCCACGATCAGAACGATCAACAAGACAACGGCGAGAATAATCGGCAACGCTTTCTTCATCCTTCGCTCCTCGCTCCTTCAACGTGTCACCCGTTGCCCGCACCCGTCGCGAGCGATATCCGACTGTTCCTTCGTCCCGCGTTATTCTCCCGTTTCGATGCGCGTGATCGCGCGGAAGGTGACGAGCCACGCCAGCAGGATCGCGCCGAGGCCACCGACGAGCGCGGAGCCGACCGGAAGGGCGCCGTATCGGAGCCACCCGCCGCCCGCCAGCGCCGCCGCGACTTCGCCCGCGAACACCCCGGCCACCGCCGCGAGGAGGTAGACAGGCAATTGCCACACGTACCGCCCCAGCGTCGCATGGGCGAGCAGGCCAAGTATCCCGGCGATCAGGACGCTCAGGAGTACCGACGGGGACACGGATGCCTCCTCGTTCTCACTCGCCAATGACCGCGAGATCATTCATCGCGATAACGGCGATGAACGATGCAGGTTGCGTGCCAGCCAGTGCGTCCGTCTTCAGTGGCGTGCCGTCGCCCCGCTCGACGCGCGCGATCGTGCCACCGCCGAGCACCTCATCGCCCCGGTAGAAAACGACCGCCTGACCGGGCGTCGCGGCGGGCTGGCGTAGACCGTCAGGGAAGACGAGCCGCGCCGTCCGCTCCGGCAGGGGCGTCAGGATCGCGGCGGCGGGCGTGCTCCGGTAGCGCACCATTGCCTCGACCATGATCGGCTCGCGCGGCGTTTCGCCGACGAACAGCACATCGTCCGCGACGAGCGCGTGCGCCGTGAGGTCGTCCGCACCGCCGATGACGACGCGGTTCGCATCGCGATTCAACCCGACGACGTAGCGCCGCTCGCCCTGCGCGACGCGGAGGCCGCGCCGCTGCCCGACGGTGTAGTGCCCGATCCCCGCGTGCCGCCCGACAACGACACCGCCCGTGTCCACGATCTCGCCGGGTGTGAAGGCGTCCGGCTGCCGCTCCGCAACGATGCGGGCGTAGTCGCCGTCCGGGACGAAGCAGATGTCCTGGCTTTCGGGCTTTTCCGCGACCGACAGGCCGTATGCGCGGGCGATCGCCCGCACCTCCCGCTTCGTCAGCGTGCCGAGCGGCAGGAGTGTGCGCGCCAGTTGCTGCTGCGTGAAGGTGTACAGGACGGACGACTGATCCTTGGTTGCGTCTACGGCGCGGTGCAAGTGGGCGCTCCCATCGGCGTCCTGCCGGATGATCGCATAGTGGCCGGTGGCGAGGTAGTCCGCGCCCATCGCGATGGCGCGACCGAGCAGCGCGGCGAACTTCAGGTGCCGGTTGCAGTTCAGGCAAGGGTTCGGCGTGCGCCCGGCGGCGTAGGCGGCGGCTAACGGCGCGATAACATGCTCCTCGAACTGCCGCTCGAAGTTGAGCGGGTAAAAGGGGACACGCAGTGTCTGGCAGATGGCGCGGGCATCCTCGACGCCCTCCAGCCCGCAGCACGATCCGGTACCGTGCGCGACCGCGCCCGTCTCGTCGCCGCTGTAGAGGCGCATCGTGATGCCGACGACATCGTACCCCGCATCGCGCATCAGCAACGCGGTCACGGCGCTGTCCACGCCGCCGCTCATCGCCACGACGCACTTCTTCTTCTCGCCCGGCCCCAGTGGCGGAATCGCGGCCCGCGCCGCTATGGCTGCAATGTCGTCGGTAACAAAGGTATCCATAGTGTTGCTCGATGCCCTCGGTAGTCGTTTGCGCCGCAGAGGAAAGCCTTCAGCGAAATGCGCATGGCTTCCCAATGCCCGCCATTGTACCACGCCCCGTGCTCGATGCCGGAAAAGGTGGAATCTGCTTGCGGCGTCTGCTATACATGACGCGCGAACGCATTGTCGGGAAAGGAGCGCGCGGTGCAGGAGTTGCCCGGAACGATTGTCGAGGCGGGGCAGTGGCTGCGGAGCGGCAAGATCACCGCAGCCGAACTGACGGAGGCGATGCTCGCGCGCTGCCACGCGGCGCAGGAGCGGCTCGGCGCATTCAATGTCATCATGGACGAGACGGCGATGGCGGCGGCGCGGGCGGCGGACGCCGATCTCGCGCGCGGCATTGATCGCGGCCCCCTCATGGGCATTCCGCTCGCCATCAAAGACTTGCTTGCCACACACGACGCGCTGACGACCGCGAACAGCCGCGTCCTCGACCCGGCGTGGGGGCAGCGGGCGGACGCGACGGTTGTGCGGAAATTGCGCGCGGCGGGCGTGGTGCCGATGGGTAAGACCGTTTTGCACGAGTTCGCGATTGGCTGGCCCGACCCCGCGACAGGCTTCCCGATTGCCCGGAACCCGTGGGATCCGGCGCGGACGCCGGGCGGGTCGAGTTCCGGTACCGGCACGGCGGTCTGCGCCGGGCTTGTGCTCGGCGGGCTTGGGTCGGACACCGGCGGCTCGATCCGTGGCCCGGCGTCGTACTGCGGGATCAGCGGCCTCAAGCCGACCTTCGGTCGCGTCAGCAAGGAGGGGGCCGTCCCGCTCGGCTACAGCCTCGACACGATCGGGCCGATGGCGCGCACCGCGCGGGACTGCGCGATCATCATGGACGCGATCGCCGGGTACGATCCCGCCGATCCCTGCACCGTCAACTTCCCGGTTCCTTCGATGACGGCGGGGTTGGACGGCACGCTCGCCGGGGTGCGCATCGGCATCCCGCGCGACTACTTCTTCACCGCGCCGGAGTTGGAAGTCGAGGTGAAAACGGCCGTCCTCGCGGCGGTGGACGCGATGCGCGATGCGGGCGCGACGGTGGTGGAGATTGATTTGCCGCACAGCGAGAGCGCGGCGGCAGCGCAGCGTGTGACGATCAGCGCCGAAGCGTACGCCTACCACGAAGAGGGTTTGCGCGAGCGGCCGGAATTGTACGGCATGCATACGCGGTTGCGCCTGATGCACGGCCTACTCTACACGGCGGCGGATTTTTTGCAGGCGCAGCGTGTGCGTTCGGTCGTGCGCGATGCGTGGACGGCGGCGATGCGCGCGGTGGATGTGCTGATCGTCCCGACCTCGACCGCTGTCGCGCCGACCTTCGCGAGCTACAACGGCACGAAGGTGGACACGACCCCCTCGTTCACCGGCGTGTGGAACCTCGTCGGGTTCCCCGCGCTCAGCGTCGGCTGTGGCTTCTCCACAGGGGGCCTGCCGATCGGCATGCAGATCGTCGGCGCGCCCTTCACAGAGCAGACGCTTTTCCGCGTCGGCGATGCCTATCAGCGGATCACGGATTGGCATACCCGCGTCCCGAACGGCGACGACACAGCGGAGGTGACGGCATGACGAAGCAGACCAGGGCGGAGATCGCAGCGACCGTGGATCACCTGATCGCCATCGCGGGCATGACCGTCACAGTGGAGGAGCGCGACTACTTCGAGCGCGCCTACCCCACCCTGCACGAATCGCTCCGGCACCTGCGCATCCCCGAAGCGCGCGACGCCGAACCCGCCCCGATCTACCCGGCGGACAACCGGCGGGGGACCTAACCCCCGCTACCCGAGGACGTTGTCAACCAGCCAGGTGTTGCCCTGCTTGCGCATCACGAAGGTGCGCTTCGCGACACCGGAGGCGGTCGTGATCGTCGCCTGGACAGTCGCGCCATTGCCGTCGGCGTCACGCTGCTCGTTGTCAATCGTGAACTGCTGCACGGGCGGCTGAATATTGAGCAGTTTGTAACCGTCGCTGCCCGTCTGCGATTTCAGCGCGGGCGTCAAATAGCCGGAAACATCACCCTTCGCCAACACCGTGCGGAGGAACTGCTCGGTCGAGCCGCGCGCCTCGGTGGAGGGCACGGATGTCGTGGTCGGCGACCCGGACGTGATGGCGGATGCGGTGCCGGATGCGGTCGTGGTCGCTACGGTCGTGGAGGTTGTCGCGGAACCGGCGGCTTGCGTCGTGCGTGCCACGGTTCCGCTACTGGTCGCGGCGGCGCTGTTGGTATTCGCCGCGACGGTTGCGGGCGAGCGGGCGAGCGGCGTCGGCGTACCGGTCGTGGTGTTTGCTGTGGCGGCGCCCGTCGCGCGGCCCGTCTCGGTGGCGAGGCTAGTGCCGTTCGGGAGCACAGGGGCGAGCGGAGTCGGGGTGGCCGGCGGCGTCACATTCGCGCTTGGGGCGGCTTGCGTCGCTTGGGCGCGGTCGGCGGTGATCGTCGGCGTGGCGGACGCAGCCGCCGTGGCCGTCGTCTTCGTGCTGCCACCGCAGGCGGTGAGGGCGACGATTGCGAGCAGTATGATCAGCGCCGAAAGGCGGTGTTCGCGGACAGGTACCATCAGACCCTCCTCACATCAAGACAAGGGGAGGCATTGCCGCCTCCCACCATCGCACCATAGCACGGCGACGGGTGGCCTGTCACGCAGGCCGGGGCGGTGCGATGGGCTATGCGGTGATCCGGTCAATCAGCCAGGTGTCGCCCACATGTTTCATCGCGAACTGGGGTTTTGCTGTGCCATTGGCGGCGGAGAGCGTAGTAGTGACCGTCGCGGTCGCCCCGTCTGCGCCCATCTCCTGACCATCCACACTAAAGAAGCGCATCGGTGGCGCCGCGCCGAGGATCGCGTATCCATCGCCGTTCGATCCGGACCGGAGTTCGGGCGTCAGAAAGGCGGCGATGTTCCGCTTCGCCAGCACCGCATTGTAGAATTCCTCGATCACCTTGCGGGGCGCACCGGCACTAGGCCCGGCAGCGGGCACAGCATACTGCGTGGCCGACGGATTCGACAGCGCAGGCGTGGGCGACGATTGCGTGGGAGTGGCGCGCAGCCCGTTCGCGAGCGGCGTCGGTGTCGGACCGGACGCGGTCGCGATCAGTGCCGGATCGTCCACCGACACCGTGAATTTCTTGTTGCCGCCACAACCCGTCGTGGCAAGAATGAGGCAGCACGCGATGGCAATACTCGCACCGATGCGCCGCATGAACTCGCCTCCTCGTACTGTACGACCGCTCGCACCCGCGCATCCTATCAGCAATGCCCACGCGGTGTCGGGATTTGTTACGCTGTATTCGATGGAAACGAGAGCGATGGGGATGAATGGGAGCAACAAATGACCGAAACCGTGAACACGCCGGACGATGCGCAAACCCTATGCCGCTGCGCGTGGGCGACGAATGATCTGATGATCCGCTATCACGACGCGGAATGGGGCGTGCCGCTCCACGACGACCGGCTGCTCTACGAATTCCTGATCCTCGAAGGGGCGCAGGCGGGCCTCAGTTGGGACACGATCCTGCGCAAGCGCGAACGCTACCGCGCCGTCTTCGATGGATTCGACCCAGAGGCCGTCGCCCGCTACGGCCAGGCGAAGGTGGACGCCCTGATCGCCGATCCCGGCATCATCCGCAACCGCGCCAAGATCGCCGCCGCCATCCAGAACGCGCGGGCCTTCCTCGCCATCCGCGACGAATTCGGCACATTCGACGCGTACATCTGGCGATTCACCGGCGGCATACCGCGTGTCAATGCGTGGCCCTCGCCCGCGATGGTGCCCGCCCAGACGCCCAAATCCGTGGCGATGAGCAAAGACCTGCGGCGGCGCGGCTTCGCCTTCGTTGGTCCGACGATCTGCTACGCCTTCATGCAAGCAACCGGCATGGTCAACGACCACACGACCGATTGCTTCCGGCACGCCGAACTGAGCGCATTATCGTGGTAGCCGGGCGCCCTCCGGTGGTTGCACCGCTATTTTGAGCGCGCGGTAGGAGCGTTGGAGCAGATCGCTAACCTCCGGCCAATACGCCGCGCCGCGCACGCCGTCGCGCTCCCGGCCCTCGCCGCAGAGGATCGCCGCCTCGGCGCGCAGGCGGGCCGCTTCGCGCACGGCGGAGGGCGGCAGACGGTAGACGGCGGCATACAGGTCCGCGATGGCATCCGTCAACCCAGTCTCTCCCGTTTCCGCAGGGTGGCGGTGGACGATCCACCACTGTAATTCCCGCGCGGCAACTTCCTCGGCGTCGAACGACACGCCGCATTCCATTTGTAGCCGTTTGTACGCCGCCGCGATGTCGGGGATGACCGCCGCGTAATCTCCGCGCATGCGGGCGAAGCGCATCGCCGGGCGCGTCAGCATCAGCGCGACCGCGAGGGCACGCCGCCACGGTAGCCCGAATTGCCGCGCGACGAGCCGGACGAGTAGGATCAAGAGGCGCGCATCCTGCTTCGCGTAGTACGCCTCCCACATCCGCGTTTCCAGCCACGCGACCGCGTCCGCATCGAAGGTGTACAGCGGGTTTGCTCGTGCCACGATTGTCCTTTCCCTGCCGATATTCGCTCGTTCCATCCTCCTAGATGCATGGCATCGCATCCTGCGTTTCTGTCACTGGAAAAGGGCGCATGCGATGCGCCCCTCCAAGAGCCCTTAGGCTTCTGTCTTCACCTTGCTCAGGCGTGTATCCGGCGCGGCTCCGGGATTGGATCGCCATCGAGCATCAGCGTCGTGATGTAGAGCGCGATCATCTTTTCCAGCGAGGGCCGCAACGCTTCCTCGGTTTCCTCGGCAACGATGAGGCCGGGCATTTCCGCGACGCGGGCGATATAGCCGCTCTCGTCATCGTGCGTGATCGTGATCTCATAGGGGCGACGGGTGAGTTCCCATACCACCGACGGAATCTCGACGTGTCGTGTATGGCCCTTCATGGAGCGTTCCTCCGTACATCTTCTTCCGCTGCCTTGCGACGCCGAGCCTCGTCAATCGCTGCCAAGGCGTCGTTCACGTAGATGCGGTTCACCTGTGCTATGCCGCCATGCGGTTCCACGACAGTCACCAGTAGGTCGCGGTAGTGCGGATGTCGGTACGTGACGTGGCTACTCGCCTTTGTCGCGTTGAACCCCTCATCGGTCAATAAGGTGTTCAAATCATCGAAGCGGACCTGTCTCGGGTTGCGCCGGATTGCTTGCTCCCGTTTTGCCGCTTCGTCATGCCGTCAGTGTACCACCTGCTGTGCGCTCGTTATCCCTGCCCCGCGAAGGCGATGCGGTGGAACCAGAGCCACCACGCCTGCGCCGTGATCGCCGTGCAGCAAAGGATCGCCGCCACCTGCCCGATCCGCCCCCGCCGCCAGAGCCAGACGACGGCGATGCCGCCGAAGAGCGCGACCGGCACGGTCGTGTAGAAGAGCGGCTTCAGGAGCAGGTCAACGTAGGCGTCCGCGAGCGTGAAGACGGGCATGATGAGTAGCCAGAGCAGGAGGAGCTGCCACGTCCGCCGCCCTTCCCGATCCGGCAGCGTGCGTCGCCAGAGCAAGACGCCGGCGATGGCAATCGCGAGCAGGATGAGCAGGTTGCCGACCTGGATATTCTTCGCGATCACCGTTGCGATGTGCCACGGTGCGCCGCGTAGCCCGCCCTCGGTATAGCCGCGATTCTCCGCCGTGCTCGTGCCGAGCGTGCGGACAGAGGTCAGCGTCACCCGGACGTACTGGACGTAGTAGGCGACGAAGGCAAGTAGCGCGGCGAGCAGCGCGCTGACCGGGATCAGTAGCGCGCGTCGTTTCTCCGCCGTCTCCGTTTCCTGTCGCCATCGCCAAAGGCCGAAGGCGACCAGCACGCACATGTTGAAGACCGCAACGACCGGGTAGGCGAGCAGGCTGAGTGTCACGACGAAGGTGAAAAGGGCGAAGACGCCGACACGATCCAACCGATGCCCCGCGAACAGCAGGAGGGCGAAGGCGATCACGGTGATGAACTGCGCGAAGACCGTCGGGTAATTCCCGTATGAGAGCGCGAGGTACGAGAGCGGCGTGACGGTGTACAGGAAGGCGGCGACGATCCCCGCCGTGCCCATGCCGACCCGCTTCAGGATTGCGAAAGCGAACAGGACGGTGACGACTTCCATCGCGCCGACGCAGAGTTTCAGCACGGTGCCAATCGCCAGCGGCAGGAGCGTGAATGGGGCGAGCATCGCGTAAAAGAGCGGCGACTTAGGGATCAGGACGCCGATGCCCCACTCCTTCGGGCCGGATGACAGGTCCGACGGGAAATACAGCGCGCCGAAATCGTGGCGGAGGAAGGTGCGCATCCAGCGAATGTGCCAGTTGAGGTCAATGACGACCGTGTCCGGATACAGGAGTCCGCCGAGTTTGGCGACGATGCCGAGCGCGAGGATGGCGCACAGGGCGGTCGCCTCGGACGGCGTGACGGCGAGGCCGCAGCGCGCCCCGAGCCAGATCAGAGGGCGAGGCAGGAGCAGCGCGCCGAGCGCGCCGAGCAGGACGGCGAGCAGCGCCCCGCTGTATGCCGCGATGTAGGGCCGTGCGAAGGCGAAGAGCGCGGCGAGGATGAACACCCCAGCAGCCGCGCTCAGGGCTGCGACCGACCGCCGTCCCCCGTCGTCCGCGATAGCGACGGCGAGCGCGCGGACGGCGATCAGGTAGAGCGTGAGGACGGTCAGCAGGGCCAGCGCGAGCGTGCCCCACGCCGGGATCGTCCGACCGCCACCGACGGTCGTCATATCGAGTTCGCTGACCTGCACGCCGACGATGCGCCCGTCGCCCCCCGGCAACTTTTCGGCGGGGGTGCGGAGTTCCACGACCACGCCGTGCCCCGCCGTCGCCGCACCGGAAGTGGCGAAGCCGACGGTCTGCCACTCCGGGCCGACGGTGAACCGCTTCACCTCGACGCTGTTGACGAGCACGGTGACGGGTTGCGCCACGCCGGGTGGCCGACCGGAGCGGAGGCGCAGCGTCGCGGTGCGCTCGCGCCCACCGCCGATCCCCTTGAAGATGATGAAGGAGGTTCCGCTCGTCCAGCGATACTGCGTTGTTTCATCGGTCGCGACTTCCTTATCGTGGAAGTTCTGGACGAAGGGCTTTTCGTGTGCGCCGCCGATGGTGAGGCGGATCGGTCGCTCCACCTGATAGGCGCCGAGCAGCGCAATGAGGCTGACGGCGAACAAGGCGAACGGCTGCCAGCCGAACGCGGCACGGAGCCATGCGAAAGCGGCAATAACCCTATTCCCGACGCGATTGCGCCCCCGCGATGCGACGGGTGCGGGTGGTGCCTCAGCGAGACTCACAGGCGCATACCTCACGCTCCGGTACTCAGCCGCGCGGGGGAATCGTATCGAGCAGTGCGATCAATTCGTCCACGACGTGTCCGAGACCGAAATGGGCGACAACGCGCGCGCGTCCCCGCTCCCCGATGGCGCGCAGTATAGCAGGTGGCTGGTCGAGTGCCGAGCGGATCGCCGCGCCCAACGCTGCCGGGTCGTCCGGCGGGACGAGCCAGCCCGTTTCGCCGGGGATCACCTTGTCCGGGATGCCGCCGACGGCGGACGCGACAATCGGTAGGCGGTGCGCCATTGCTTCAAGCATCACGAGCGGGCTACCCTCGTAGCGCGTCGGGTGGACGAAGAGCGTCGCCGACGCGAGTGTGCGATGCAGTGCCGCGTCCGGGAGGCGACCGAGCAAGGTTGCGTGCATCCCGATCCCGGCGTGCGCGATTGCCGCCTCGACCTGCGAGCGGGCCGCTCCATCGCCGATGTGCAACCATTTCCATCCGGCAGGTAACTGTTCTCGAACGATGCCGAGCGCGGCGGCGAGCACATCCAGCCCTTTGTTCGGCTCGATGCGTGCGAGGCTGACGATCACCGGCGGGCCGTCGGTCGCTGGCACGACCGTGCCCACGAGGCGATCCACGCGCTCCACGTCAATCCCATTCGGCACAATCGCAATGCGCTCGCGCGGCAAGCCGAGGTTGCGCATCACATCGGAAACGAGGATGGCATCGAGCGCAATTGTCCGGTCGGCATGCCGCGCCGCGCGCCGGACGAGCGACCGCTGCGGCGCGAGGAGCGCCCGTTTCAGGCCATAGGTCGAGAACTCCTCCATGCCGTGCGGGTTGAGGAGCAGGCGGCGCACCTGGCCGCTGTCGAGCAGCGGCACAAACGCCGCCGCCGCCGCGCCGTGCCCAATCGCCGCATCGAAGACGGTATCGCGTGCCGCGAGCGTCCCCGTTGCACGACGGACGAAGCGCGGATAGTGGACGACGCGATCCAGCACCCCGCCACGCCGGAGCGCGGGCAAATCCGCCCACGGCACGGCGATCAATTCGGCCACGCGGAGCAACGAATCGTCCAACTGCTCGTGCGTCGGCGTCGCGGTGACAAGCGTCACCCGGTGACCACGGTCGGTGAGCGCCGAGCAAACGTCGGCGACGGCCCGCTCCAGCCCGCCCACGCCATGCAGCGGCGCGACCGCCCGACTTGCGACCGCGATATTCATTCAGGCAACAATTCTGGCATGTTCAGTCCGCGCTGCTTGCTGTCGCGGTTGCGAGGCGCGCGTTGTCCGCCGCGATCCGACCGGGCGAACGCTGGGCGACGGGATCGAGCCGCTGGGTGACGATGAAATTCAGGCAGGCGAATCCGCAGGCAATCATAAAGGGGATCTGATAGCCCGCGTAGTTGAGAATAATCCCCGCCGTGATCGGCACGACAATCGCGGCGGCGTGCTGCATCGTCGTCCCCATCGCGAAACTGGGCGCGATGTCCGCCGCGACGGCGATCTTGCGCAGGTAAGTCGCCGCGCCGATGGACGAGAGCGGCGAGATAAAAGTGTAGACGACGTAGCAGCCGCAGGCGATGACGATGTTGTGCGTGAAGGCATAGCCGGAGAGCGCGACGACATAGGCGACATTGACCGCCGAGAGCATCCGTCGCTCGCCGTAGGCATCAATCAACCGCCCAATCGTCGGCCCCGCTAGCATCGCCGCGAATGTCACCGCGATCAGCAGCGCCGAGACCTGCGCGACACCGAGGTGGAAGGCATGGACAAGCACGTACAGGCCGAACGAGAAGAAGATCTGCTGCCGCCCGCCATCAATCAGTGTGAGGTAGTAATAGTAGCGGTAGTCGCGCCGGAAAACGATCGGTGCGCGCGTCGCCGCCTGCGCCCGTTCCTCGCCGTCATGCAGGTGCGGGAAGCCAATGACGGCGACCGCGCCAAGGAGTGCAATGATGCCGAGGATGACAAAGGTGGGGCGGAAGGAGAGCCAACCGAAGTGGAACGTAATCAGGATGAAGATCAGCGCGGCGAGCGAACCGCCCTGGTTGAAGGCGGACATCCGGCCGAGGGTCGCGCCGCTTTTTCCCTCCGGCGCCATGCTCAACGCGAGGGCATTCTGCGTTTGCAGGACGGTGTGGTAGCCCATGCTGGAAAGGATCACCCATGGCGCGACCGTCCAAAAGCTGTGCGAAAGGCCGAAGAGCGCGTAGGCGACCGCGAGCAGGACGAGCGCGCCCGCCGTCACGCGCTGGAGTGTGACGCGGTAGAAGAGCGCGCTGAGGAAGATGAGCAAAAAGCCCGGCACCTCGCGGATGGCGGTGATGTAGCCGAACTGCGGCCCCGCGAGATGGATGACACCGTCGAAGTAGTTGGTGACAATGTTCTGTTGCCCATTGAGGGCGAAACCGAAGGCGATTTGCATCAGCCCGAGAAGGAGGAAACCCCGCTGCGCTGCCGTCCGCGTCGCGCGTGCCGATGTCGGTTGCCGCTCCATGGATTCCCCCTGCAATGGCTACTCCCGTCCGCGCCGCCCGGCGCGCGCGTCGGGCGTCAGCCTACGCCGGGCAGGGCGCTTCGTCAACGCCGCGCCGGTGCGGTAGAATACCCGCCGAGACGCGGGAAAGTGACGCGGCGGCGTTGTGAGGAGTCCTTTTGCTCGCTGATCCAGTGCTGGTGACCGGGGGATGTGGATTTGTCGGGTCGCGGCTCTGCGCTCGGCTCGTCGCAGACGGGCACGACGTAATTATCCTTGATAGTCGGAATCGGAACCGCGCGCTTGATACGCCCGCGAACCTCCTCCCAGAGGCCGTCGGACATACATGGTCCGTCGAGGCGGATATTCGCGATACCGATGCCCTCGCGCACTGCCTCGCGACCTATCGCCCGCGTACGGTATTCCACCTCGCGGCGCTCCATTTCATCCCGGCGTGCAACGCCGATCCACGGCGGGCGATAGACATTAACGTCACCGGCACGCAGACCGTCTTCGATGCGTGCGCGGCGTCCGGCACGGTCGAATCCGTCGCGATCGCGTCGTCGGCAGCGGTCTATGCGGCGAGCGAGCAGCCATTGCACGAAGAAAGCGCGCTCGGCCCGGTGGACATTTATGGCCACACGAAACTCTGGGATGAGCAACTCGCGGCGCTCTTCCACCGGCGCACCGGCATCCCGGTCGGCGTCGCGCGGCTCTTCAACCAGTTCGGGCCAGGGGAGACGAATGCCCATCTCATCCCGACGATCATCGAGCAGGTGCGGGCGGGCGGGCCGCTCCGCCTCGGCAATCTCACCAGCCAGCGGGATTATCTCGCCACCGACGACGCTGCGCGGGGTTTGATCGCGCTGGCGGCGGCGTGCCGGGAACACAGCAGCCTGACGTGCAACTTCGGTAGCGAGCGCGCCGTGGATGGCTGGACGCTCGTGCGGTTGATCGAGCAGTTGCACGGCAGCCCGCTCGTCGTCACGCAAGACCCTGCCCGCATGCGCCCCGCCGATAATCCTGTCATCCTCAGCGACTGCACGCGGGCGCACGAACTGCTCGGTTGGCACGCCGCGATCACGCTGGAGGACGGGCTAATGGAAGCGTACGCGCAGCCCCGCGCCTGATACCCTGCCCCCGCATCACGGTGTGGCGATCCGCACATCGCGGACGCTGAAACTGAGCAGGCGACTATCCTGCGCCCCCGGTTCCTGCACCGGCACGGGAGGCTCCGGCGAGGTGAGTGTCAGTTTGCTCATGCCCGGCGGCAGGTCGAACTCCACGGAAATGGGATGATCGCCCCGGCTCGCCAGCGTGAAGCGGTCGAGTGCATAACCATTGATCGCAAGGTCCACCGTGCGCGGTTGGGCATAGTTCTGCACCGCCATCCGCACGCGGACATGCTGACGCTCCTGGCTCAGGTTGAAGAGCAGGAACGCGGCGGGCGCGCCGCCCGTACTGTCCGCCCACCGATACGGTTGTTTGGTCGGGGTGAGTTGGGCGGGGAACCAGCCCGTATCGCCGATGTCCATGAAGATCGGGTTCGCGGGCGGCGGCGCATCCGGCACGCGATAGACCTCCGTGATCGTATCCGTGTACATCGGCTGCACGCCCGCTCCGAGCGCTTGTCGGACTAGCTGGCGGGCATCGCCGAGCGCGATGGGCGTGAGGGCGCGCAGGGCGTCGGGGTAGAGGATGATGTAGCGCACGTGGTAGTAGGTGAGGAGCGGCGTCCCAAAGGCAGCGTAATCCGGCGGGGCGAGGATGTCCGCTGTTTTCGTCGGGCGATACTGCTCCTGCCGTGCCGGTTGGCCCGCCGCGAACAGATCACGGAAAAAGGTCGCGTGCTTGACGAAGATGTTTGGGCTTTCCAGTTTGTGATCGCGCGACAGGCTGCCGTCGAAGATCTGCTTGCCGTGAGCGACCTGATACGCGGGCCAGCCTGCCCCCCGGTCTGGGGAGAAGAGCGGCAGTTCGAGGATCGCGTAGTGGTCCGGGTCCTTCGCCAGCACGTCCCGCTCGAATGGCGGCGTGCTCACGGGGAACGCTGCCGCATCACCGGTGCGGACGGCGAAGGGCGCGAGCGTGATGATAAGCGTTGCCGCGACGAGCGCGATAGGGACTGAGCGCGACAACCACGCGGGCACTGCGCCCTGTTGCCGCCGCGCGATAGTCGCTTCGAGCCGTGTGAAAAGCTCGCGGAGCGCGAAGGCGAAAAGCACGCCGAAGGCGAGCAGGGCGACGAAATAAAAGAGTTGCGGCCGCCGCCCGGCGCTGAAGACGGGCAGGTGCGTCAGCGGATCGTAAGGCAGCGGCAGGTCAATGACATGGCCCGCCGTCACTTTGAGGCGCGGACCGAGCGCGAGCAGCGACGCTAGGAGCGCGACAACCCCCCAGAAGACGACAGCCAAACGGTCGGGCCGTGCCTCCGCCCGCCGCCAGAGCAGCGCCAGCCCGCCGGCTGTCAGCGCGAGGACGAGGTAGCCGGGATTGCCGAGGCCGATCTGGAAGGACTGGACAAGCGAGCGGGAAAGCGCGGTCGCCTCGCCGCTGACGTTGAGCCACGGCGACTGCCGCGACTCCCGGATCATCGGCAGGACGAGCGGCAGGAAGACGACCATCGCCCAGACGCCTCCGATCAACGCCGCTTTCCCGACGATCCATGCCCTGTCGCGCCACGACTGCCGCATGCAAAGCGTGAGAAGCGCAAAGGCGACGGTAATCAGCACCGCGAACATCGTGTACTGCCAGTCCGTCAGGCAGAGCGCGAGCAATGTCATCGTCGCGGCTGCGGCATATCCCCACCAGCGCGGGCGACCGAGCGCGCGGAAGAGGAAAAAGAGATAGAGCGGCATGAGCGCCGTCCCCATCAGGTAATTCTCCGCTCCGGTGGAGAAGTAGGAGATCATCTGGTCGTTCGCGTAGGTATACAGCGCGGCCCCGGCGAAGGCGGCGAGCGGGTTACCGGTCAGGTCGCGCATCAGGAGGTACGCGAAGAAGAGAGCGCCGACGAGCGCGAGGAGAAACTTGAGGTTCATCGCCCCGACGATGCCGATCAGCGGCGCAAGCGGCAGGGCGATCAGCCCCCCGAATGGGTTGAGGGTGTGGAAGCGGAGGCTGACGCCATTCGGGGCGAAGAGGTAGTCGGTGTAAAACGGATTGCGGTGCAGCCGGAGCGCCGTCCGCAGCCAGTAATCGTTCCAGACATCCTCGTAGCCATTGCTATTGCCGCCGACGACGCCGTATGTGAGATGCGTGACCGCGACGCGCCCGTAGATCGCCGCCAGGGCGACCGCGCCGACGAAGGCCCGGAGCGTCGCGTTCCCGACGCCGATCCGCGACGCCCACCCCTTCCAACCGCGCCGCACGGTGCGGTCTTCGTCGCCTATGCGGATGATGGCCGTCATGCCGTCCGCTCCGGTGCGGGTGCGATCCGGCGCAGCAGTTCGAAATCGCCTTGTCGCTTGACGAGTTGCCACTGGCCGTTCGTCTTCAGTTTGTCGAGGATCGCGGCCTCTGCGCCGTTATCGCGCCGCCGGTCGCCGAGGACGTACACGGCGCGATCAATCAGGGCGGCGTCGTAGAACTCCTGGCCCGGAAAAAAGTAGAGGGAGCGGCGGAGCGGCACGTGGAGCGCGGCGAGATTCGTGACACTCAGCGGGGCGTCCTGCGGGATCATCGCGACCAGAAGGTCGAGCGAGGCGACGCGGTTTTTGTCCACCTGGGCAATCCGACCACCGCTCTCGGCCCAACTCGCCACCTTGTCCGGCTTCGTGTACGCAAATTGGAACAGGCTGAGGCCGAGCATCATGACCACAAGGCACGCGCCGATCGCCGTCGCGTGTACGCGTCGCAGCCCGCCTGCCACGTGCGGCGCGAGGCGGTAGAGCGGGTGCGTGCCGTCCGCGAGGGCGGCGACGGCGAGGATCGCGGCGATGAACAGCCACGGCGAGATGAAAGCTGAATATTGATGGAAGATGTCGCGCTGATAGGCGTAATGGGGGCTGGCGAAGATGTTAAGCAGGAAGGACGGCAACGCCGGAATGAGGATGCGCGGCGAAAGGAGCGGCAGGAAGGCGAGCGGGAATAGCAGGCTGACGGGATATTCCCACCGATCCCTGCCGAAGACGGTCCGCGCCACGGTGAAGGGATGCGTGAGGACCGTCCGCACAATTGCGCCGGTGCTCGGGCCGAGCCAGTCGTAATTCTGCACGTAGGAGAACTGCGCGCCGCCGCTGATCGCCGGGATGATGACGAACACCGCCGCCGCCCAGTAGCCGAAGCCGACAACGAGCGGCGCCCAGCTGTACACCGCCCGCCGTCGCGCAATGACGCCGAAGAGGCCGAATGCGGCGACGACGAGCGCGGCGTCAATGCGCGTTGAAAGGGCGAAGGCGATGCATATCCAGTACCAGACGCGCTTGTCGCGCCGCATGCACCAATAGGCGAACAGCAGCGCCGTGGCGCCGAAAAGCCGCGGCTGGGCTTCGTACAAGTTAACATTCTGCATCGGCACGTATGACAGGAACAACACCGCGAAAAGGAGCGGCACGACGCGCGTGCGGGGCAGCACATCGCGCGCGATCAGATAGACCGCGAGCGCGCCGAATGCCGCCCCGACCGTCTGGAGGAAGAGCAGCGTCGCCGTCGTCTCCTTCAGGGCGTAGAATGGCAGGAGAACGAAGTGGAAGAGGAACAAGTCCTGCCCGAACGCCGATTTCGTGTAGGAGAGCGCGGACTGCTCCGCGAAATGGCCGTGCAGCGTGTTCCACAGCGGCTGCTCGTAGACGAGCGGGTCGAAGCCCATGTGCAAGCCGTCGAGTTGCCACTTCGACGCCGCGAAGATGACCGCGATATAGATGAGCATCGCGAGACCGAGCAGCGCCGGCGCCGCACGGTCAATCGCGTGGAGCATCGCGCCGACGCGTGTTACCGAGGCGGGCCGTGTGCCATTTTTCGATGCGATTACCGCGTTTCCGGTCATTTCCACGGGCCAACTACCCTCGCCCAACCCAACCCACCGGGCGGTATCGTATCACATCGCGTAGGCCCTTCCCCTGTCCCCTCACCCGATCAAACACGAGATTCGTATGCGTGTATCATGCAGTGCGTGGGGTTGGCGTGCAGTCGTGGGTGAGGTGCGTGTGGCGACGTTTTTCCCGGGTGACTTTGTGTGGGGCGTGACGATCGCGTGCGCCGCGAAGTCCTTGCCCGGCTCCCGGCAGACTGGGTACGCGTCCGTCATCAGCGTGGCATCGGGTGAGACGTTCGCTTGCAGGATTCCCTTGACGTTCTTCCCGTTGACGTTCGTCACGACGCGGGAACGCACCTTGCCGCCGCGCTGTACTAGCGAGACAACGGGTGTCTTGTTCGCTGCGCCGCGCTCGCGCTTGCCGTGCGCCTTATCGCCGCTGTACGTTTCGTCGGCTTCAACGGTATCGCTAAGAAGCGTGCCGAGCGGCCTCTGATCCATCGCATCTGCTATGCGATGCGCCATGAACCATGCCGTCTCGTAGGCCACACCGAGCGTGCGGCGCAACTCTTTGGCGGCGACGCCGTTCTTGCCCGTGCGGGTCGTGCGCGTGCCCGCGCTCGGTGCGAGATAGTCGGCATGGTTGACGACATCGCAAAGGGGGCAAATCGGGCCTTCCGGCCAGCGGAGGGACTCGAAGAAGACCCACGCCGCTTCCTCATCGGAATACTGCTTGGTAATCGTGCTGAGATTCAGATTCGCACCGCTCGTTTCGTCTACCATGACAACCACGACCTCAAGAGATGAATACGCTTGGACGACAGCGTGGCATCGGCGGCGAAGGAAGATAGCAAACAAACGGATATTGCCCGAATCGCCGCGCGATTCATCTGCATCCACCCTTGGCCGCGTAACGTATACTGTAGTTTATCGTTATACTAGTGGGCGTGACGATGTGGACAGACATATTTCAAGAGTCTTGGTGCGTATTTTTCGCATTTCGCCGCTGTTATCGGTTGGCGCGTTCCGGATGGGCGAGAGAAGGAAGGGTAGATGACGGTAACAGAGACTGCGGGGCTGGATCAGGAGGATGATACGTCCTTCATCTCCTTTATGCCCCACATCCCCGCATACGTCCCACAGGAAGGTCCCTACGTCCCAACGTATACGGACCCGTACGCCTCCCACCGCCCGGCGCCGCGCCTGCTGCGGTGGCTCGTGCCGCGCGATCCCGCGACGCGCGCCGCCGTGCGTCTCAGCCTGCTGCGCCTGATGATCACGACGAATCTCGCCCTCGCGATCTATTACCTTACCTGGCGGTATGTCCGCTCGATTAACGGTAGTTTGTTGTCAGTGGGCATAGCAGTCAATCGGGTGTCCGTCCCAGAGCCAGTCAAGCAGCCGCTGCAACGCGGATGGCGGGGGCAGATCGCTCCACGCCCGCCAATAGCGCCCCAGCAGCATCCACGGCTCCAGCCATGCCCGCACGCTCCGCA